>NZ_JAPZSR010000249.1:0-6788 GCF_027531875.1 Microcystis sp. LE19-84.1B
AGCTATGGAAGGCTTAAATAATCGTAGTCGTGTAATTTTGCGTCAGACTTATGGGTTAAGAAATTTTCAACATCTGCGCTCACGGCTGTTAGCAGCCAATCATTGATTAGTTAAACTTATCACCATCAGTCCAATAGACCCAAGCGACTATCTACACATTCAAAAATTATTTGACGATTTTCAAAACAAAATAATCCTGTCAGATTTGCCTGAGAAAATAACATTTATCGCAGTTGCTTGGTTCCTAAATCTGTATAAATTCCCCTGGGAATAATAATTCTACAATAACCCTGGGGATGGAGGATATTAAAACATTGTTCCACAAAAAGCTCATAGAGATTAAGAGCCGTCCCTTGCTTTTTACCATTAACAATAGAGATTTGATTTTTATATGGTTCCGAGGAAGTAAAATAGAGACTAACGTGGGGTTATTGACTTTGATATTCTAACCATGCTTGGGCAATTTCGGGATTGGTTAACAGTTTTTTTTGTTCCTTTTCAAATGTCTTGATGTCCATTTTATTTTTAGTCACCAAGTCCCTAGGCTGAGAAAAAAATTCTTTTCCTTGGGGTTTAAAGACTTCCTAGGAGGGTTTCCTGCACTTCTTCCAACTGAAAAGCCTGTTCTTTGTCTAATTCAATACTGCGATTTTTTCGCAAGAATTGCTTGGTAATTTTGTTCGTTGAGGGTTGGCAGAATGTTTTCATCTCCCATGAGATTAAAACTTTTTTCGTCCAGGCAAATTAAACCGATGAGGGAATTTCCCGACATGATATTAAAATCAATATTCGGCAGCAACTAAAGCAAGAAATAAACGCAGTTTGGCGATTTCCGTTGCTTCCTCCATGATATCGACACCGTAGAGGTTATCGGAAATAATTCGTTTTTTGCTCTAATATCCGAGGGAGGGATGGGATTTTCTTACCTCTTTTTTGGTTCTTCTGGTTTCTGTGTGGGAACGAGGTCTATACTGATAAGTAGGGAGGCACAATTATTTGTAGGATGGGTTAGCGGTAGCGTAACATAATCGGGCGTTGGGTTTCATGCTTCAACCCAACCTACGTTCATCTTATATTTAATTCCACCCACCTACTTAGTTTCTTCTGCAAAATAGTCCTATAAGTCTTGCTCAATAAGCATTTCACGATTCTATAAGCGCAAATTATCACACAAAGTCGAGAAGAGTCCTTTTTTTCTCCTCCTGTCTCCGAATCTCCTCACCTAACGGAAGATTTTTTATTTTTGCAGGAGAGCTTTTTAACTGGCTGTTAACTTAGTCATAACTTGGATACTGTATAATCCCTATGTCAAGTGTCCGTAATAAAATTTAACCTAATCAAGGTTCGAGTATAAGTTTTGACTTTATTTCCGAAAATATGAGTATTTCTCGCCGTAATTTCCTCACCTTTTTAACTGCCACTGCCGGTGTCTCTTTTTTCAGTCTGCAAGAGAAAAAATATTCCTCTCTGATTAGCAGTCCTGCGATCGCTGCTAATAGTTTTGGGTTAAACTTTTCTCCAGTCAAACTGCCGATTCCCTTAAAAATTGACGGGATGAGCGATGAAAGCCAAAAAAATGCCTATCAAACCTATAAAGTCCTAGATGATCTCGTTCTTCCTCAAGGATTCACCTACGATGTGCTGGCACAGTGGGGGGATAAAGTGGCTGATTCCCGTTTCGGTTATAACAATGATTATCTATCTTTTATCGAAACCAGTGCGGGTCAAGGTTATCTAACTGTTAATTTTGAATATATCAGTGGTCGTACTTGGCTACAAACCTTTGAACAAGTGATTGGTAAAACCCTACCCGTCAAGGAAGTACGGGAAAAAACGAATGAAAAGGGTGAAATTGCCGCCTATAACCTGCAAGATGCCAGCTTAAAGGCAAAAATCGAGGAAATATCCCTAGAAGGCCTAATTGATCAGGGAATTGGCGTAATTTCCCTGGCTAAAGATCCAACGGGAAAATGGCAACGTACCTATAGTAAAGCCGATCGCCGCATTACCGGTATTTCTGGACTAAAGGACGGCCATTACCTGAAAGCGACCGGCCCTGCTGTAGCAATTTTTACCAAAACCGATAAACTTGGCTACGATGACGGATTAGGGGCAAAAATTATCGGAACATTTCAAAATTGCGCCGGGGGAACAACTCCCTGGGGAACCGTATTTAGTGCCGAGGAAAACTTTCAAGACCAAGTGACGGAGGTAGTGTTAAAAGATGGTTCCTCCTTGCATCCCGATACTACCCCCTTTATTCTCAATAGTGGGGAAGTGGATGGCCGGGGTAACGTTTTTGGGTTAGCGGGAAATAAATACGGTTGGATGGTGGAGGTGGATCCGGCCAATCCTGACGATTATGGCACAAAACACACTTGGTTAGGGCGTTTTCGCCATGAAGCGGTCGCTTTTCTCGCTCAAACGGGGCAATACTTGGCGGTTTATTCAGGATGCGATCGCAGAGGCGGTCATGTCTATAAATTCGTTTCCGAGGGCAAAATTAGCGATATTAAGCAGAAAAATAACTCAAAACTCCTAGAAAAAGGAATGCTCTACGGGGCCAAATTCAACCCCGATAAAACCGGTTATTGGATACCCTTAAATCCCGACACGGAGATAAATCCCGTCCTACCGAGTCAAATTGCCGCTAGTCGCGGGGATGGGGTAGTAGCTTTACCGAATCCCGAAAGAACAGTCAATGAGACTAAATTACTGCTATTTAAGGACGATGAAGAGATTCTAGCCTACAAAGCTAAATATAAGACCCTCGCAGACCTGTATGAAGGTAATGGGACGGAAAAACAGGGAGCAATTCTCATCGATGCTCATTTTGCCGCTAACGCCATTGGGGTCACTTGTACTGGTCGGCCAGAAGATGCGGAAGTGGACGAGAATGGCACTTTATATATGACCTTTACTTCTGGTAGTCCCAGTGAAACGGAGGGAGGAGCCGATAGGGAGATATTTAAGGGGCCAAATGGCGAAATACCCTACGAATTTGGTTGGATTATCAGCTTAAGGGAAGATAATAACGATGCTGCTTCCTTAAGTTTTCGTTGGGATGTGGTCGCTTATGGAGGGGAACCGACAGAGAAGGGTGAGGGTTTTTCTAATCCCGATAACCTCGCTTTCGATAAACAGGGAAATCTCTGGATGGTTAGCGATATTTCCACGGGTGGGTTAAATCGAGAGATGAAAACGCGTTATCCCCAAGGGGTTCCGGTTAGTCAACGGGATTTATTGGGGATTTTTGGTAATAATAGCGCTTGGGTGTTGGCCAAGGGTCAAGAGCATCCCTATCCTTTTGCTATCGCTCCCATGGATGCGGAATTAACGGGATTGTACTTTACTCCCGACCAAGAGACGTTATTTTTGGCAGTACAACATCCGGGAGAAGCGGGGGGAATTCGTCGGGATTTGGCCTTTGAAAACCGAAAATTTGCCCTGAAAACCACTAATGGGCAGGAATTTGAACAAATACGACAAGTACCCCTAGGGTCGAATTGGCCCAGTGGTCAAGTTAATCAACCTCCCCGGCCGGCAGTGGTGGCGATTCGGCGAATTGAGTCAAAATCTGGTTAATACATTTGTTTTAAATGATTGGTTTCCTTTTGGGATTTCTGAAAAACAAAAAAGGGGTTTTAGCCCCTTTTTCCAGATTATTTAGTTATTTTTTCGGCGATAACATCATCATCATGTTACGACCTTCTTTTTTTGGTGCTTGCTGTACCTCAGCCACATCCTCTAAATCCTTGGCCATGCGCGCCAGTAATTCTTCCGCTAGGTTAGAGTGTTGAATTTCCCGGCCTCGGAAGGTAATCGTCGCTTTTACCTTATCTCCCGCTTTTAAAAAACGTTGCGCTTGGTTGACTCGCACGTTGTAGTCATGCTCATCGATTTTATAGCGCATTTTAACTTCTTTTATATCGGCTGTATGCTGTTTTTTCTTGGCTTCGCGGGCTTTTTTCTCCTGTTCAAACTTGTATTTGCCATAGTCCATAATCCGGCAAACGGGAGGACTTGCCGTTTCACTGACAAGGACTAGATCAAGTTCCTTTTCTTCGGCCACGCGTAAAGCTTCGGCAGGAGTAATAATTCCTAGTTGAGAGCCGTCGCTATCGATAACGCGGATTTCGGGAAAGCGGATTCTTTCGTTAATTTGGGGGAGATCGCGAGTAGTGCGTCTTTTATCTATCACAGGCGTTCTGGGTTATCTCTATTCTGGTTAGTTAATCGGTTGGAGTTTACAAAATGATTTACTTGCTATTCTACCTACTCGATCGAGTTTCTTGGCCAATTGTTAAGTTTTCTTGCAATGTTAATTTTTAGCCGCCGGTCATCAGCCGCCGGCCGTCAGCCAGATAAGCTTGTTGTCTATGGGCCTTGTCAGACTAAGACCCTATACTCTCAGGAATCGATCGGTAAGGTGCGTTCCCCCTCGTTGCAGCAGGGAACGCACCCGACAAAATCTGCGGCATCGCACTACCTCTGTAAACCAATGTCTAGATTATAGTGGGACAGTATCGGGCGACAGTTGAGAAGATTATCCAGTATGGTTAAATATTGCGCTGATGTTTTAATATTACCTATCGCCTAAAACTATGATTACTTATATTAAAATTCATGGCTTTAAATCCTTTCATAATTTTGAAATGGTATTCACGCCGCTTACTGTAGTTGCTGGGGTTAATGCTTCTGGTAAGAGTAATTTATTTGATGCTTTGCAATTGTTGGCGCGGCTGGCAGAAGTGGATCTGAAGACGGCTTTTAGCGAGCAACGAGGACATCCTAGCGAACTTTTTACCCAATATGATGAGGACGACTACGCCACGGAAATGGAATTTATAGTGGAAATGTTAGTCAATCGCAAGGTAAAAGATAATTGGGGTGGGGAAGTCGAGCTTAAATATACAAGATTACGCTATCAATTAAAAATTAAACGAGAGTCTAATATAAGTGGATTTGAAAACTTGTATATTGTTGATGAACGTTTAGAAAATTTAAAGCACAATGAAGATAATTGGGTAAAAAATTATATTCCCAAGACAGTATTGGAAACTTGGCGACCAAAAGTAACGGGTAGGAGAGCCATTCCTTATATTAAGACTGAAGATATTAATGGTATTGCTACCATTGTTGTACATCAAGATGGTCAACAAGGGAATAAAAAATTATTTCCCGCAAAAAACGCATCACAAACTGTTTTAAGCAGCATTAATACCATAGATTTTAAACATATATTAGCCGCCAAACAAGAAATGCTGAGTTGGAAGTTTATGCAGCTTAATCCCGAAGATTTGCGAGAACCTACTCGTCAAGATATGGGCATCAGAGATACAATAACAGCAAGCGGAAAGAATTTAGCCGCTGCTTTATTTCGCATTAAACAAGATGATGAATATACCCTCACAGCAATTTCCCGTGATCTCAATAATCTGCTACCGAATTTTACAGAAGTTAATGTTTATGATGACAAAGCAAATCGACAATTTATTATCAAGGTAAAAGGCGATGATAATCGGGAGTTTTCTTCGAGAGTGCTTTCGGAAGGAACCCTACGTTTATTAACATTATGTGTCCTGCAATACGACCGACAACACACAGGATTACTGTGTTTTGAAGAGCCAGAAAATGGCATCCATCCTTTTCGTATTGAAGCAATGGCAAAATTATTAAAAGAGCTAACTGTCGATTTTGAAGATACTGAAATGCCTTTACGCCAAGTAATAGTGAACACTCATTCTCCGGTTCTAGTGAGTCAATTAATTAATTGGCAAGATGATAAAAATGTCAGCATTTGGCTTTCTCAACTTACCAATCGAATATCCACTATTGAAGGGAAGCGAATTAAGATGAAAAGCAGTAATTTTCACCCTGTTATCAAAGAGAATAAAAAGCAATTAACCTTATTTTTCTCCGAAAATGAGGCCAAGCTAACTCTCTCGGAAGTTGTCGAATATCTAAAAACTGCTGATGCTGAAAGTGCGATTAAAAATATTAAAAATCAACAAAACCAATTAATGTAAATCAATTAAGATGGCAAAAAAAATCAAACAAATAATTATTGCCTTAGCTACAGAAGGCAGTTACGATCATAGATTTTTACCGAATATTATTCAGCGCACTTTCGAGAGAGTTGCTTTTGACGGTCAACAAGAAATAGAAATTTTTGAACCAATTTGTCTTCCACAAATCGGCTCTTCGGTTTGTGTTATGCAATGGAGGGGGGTTATAAGGGATGGAACCCTTATATAGAAAGGCATTTAGCGATTTTTGTCAATTGTTTTTTATCTAGAGCGAACTAATCAATTAAGTCTTTTGCCAGATAAGGATTTAGTCGATTTATGCCCCCCTATCGAACCATAACAAGTAACGAAGAGCCGAAATATTGCCCTCGGTATCTTTAATTGTTACGGCTATATCACTAAGATAACGGTCCCATTTGCCTTGGGGAATTTGATAACTAGCCTGTATATCTGGACTTCCCCCATACAGAAATACTAAAAAATTAACAAAACCCTTACTGCAGGTCGCTTCTAAGAAAAAATTGAAAAGAGACTACTGGGTACATTTTTCACTTGAAAATGGCTGTACCGTTGACTGTATCTGGAGTAGAGCGATGACCTAGAGTTGGCTGTATAGTGATCGCTAACCTGATGGTAACAGATGGTGTCATTAATCTCTAGAGTCAGCGATTCCCTCTGTAGCCATGTTTTTGATGGTTTTCTGCCCCGAAACAAGCTATAATGGTCTAAAGGTCAAATTTGAAAATTTTTGCCTCAAAC
>NZ_JAPZSR010000475.1:0-7466 GCF_027531875.1 Microcystis sp. LE19-84.1B
TTCCGAAAGTCCTTGACTTGTTTTAGTTTTTCTATTAAGCTCAACATATATTTGAAAGGTTGGCGGTCACTCCTCATTTTACCTGATAGTGATCGCTTTTACTTTTGATATTCTGATGGGAGAATGAAACAGCCCTACCGACATGGGGGGGGGTGCCTTTTGCATGAGTGCCTCTTGCCTGGTCTCAACAAGCAATTTAAATTACGAACAGCTTATGTTAGTTAACGCGCATTTGTTGGCGCTGTTAAACGAGCCTCTCCGATTTTATGTTGAAAAATGAAAAAACCAGCGTATGCAGGGGAAGCATTGGGGGGAATATCTAGTTTAGATGTATTTAATGCGTAAACAGTAATTTGATAGTTATGGGGTTTTGAGCCTTCCGGTGGGCAAGCACCACCAAAGCCGTTGTAGCCGAAGTCATTCCGCAATTGAATCGCCCCTTGAGGAAGCTTTTTACTGTCTTTCACGCCAGCATTTTCTGGTAAACTACGCACATCTGCTGGGATGTTGACGACCACCCAATGCCACCAACCGCTTCCTGTTGGTGCATCAGGATCGTACATAGTGACAGCAAAACTCTTAGTTCCTTTGGGAACATCGCTCCATTTCAAAGCGGGAGATTCATTTTTACCAGTACATCCCCATCCATTATAGATTTGTGCATTTTGTAATGATTTACCGTTTTCAATTGTTGGGCTAATTAATGTCATCGCTTGAGCGCCCAAGCTAAAACCGCCCAATGCAATCAAGCCGGCAACAATCTCTGCTTTAAACATAAAATTACTCCTTCGCTCTGGATTAAGATAGGGGACAATCTCACTGGGGAAACGGTAGGGCTAGTGAGATTTAATAGGCTCTTAGCACAATTATTTGTAGGATGGGTTAGCGGTAGCGTAACCCATGCGGGCGTTGGGTTTCATGCTTCAACCCAACCTACGTTGATCTTATATTTAATTCCACCCACTTCAGCCCTTACTTTGACAATCATTGGAGAGGTCTAATGTGGACAGGCAGTTAGGGATTAGCGATGAGGGCGGGCGTTCGCGGCCGCAACAGCCCTACCCCATGAGATCAGATCAGCAGTGGCATCATCGCGATCAATAACGCATTCAATTAGCGTCGGTCCCTCGCGGTTTTCCAGAGCTACCTCGATCGCCTGGGCCAGTTCCCCGGCGGTGGTAGCGAGTAATCCCTGGCCCGCCCCATCTTCGGCATTGAATACTTTGATTAACCCTGCGTAGTCCCAGTTCTTAATGTTGTTATAGGGGCCATCGTGAATTTCAACCTCGATCGTGTAGCCATGATTGTTGACGAGGAAAATAATGATCGGCAGCTTTTGTCTGATCATCTGCGCCACCTCCTGGGCAGTAAGCTGAAAAGAGCCGTCACCAATCATGCAGATAATCTGTCGCTCCGGCGCGCCCAGGGCATAGCCGAAAGCGGCCGGGATCGACCATCCGATATGGCCCCATTGCATCTCGATCTCGAAGCGGGCCCCGGTGGGCAGCTGTAATTTCATGCCATTGAACCAGGAATCACCAGTCTCGGCGAACACCGTAGTCTTGGCAGTGACTAGAGGCCCGATCTGCCTGAGCATCTCGATCCTCGAAAGCTTGGCCTCAGACCTAGCAGGCTCGACCGGCACAGACTGAGAACGGAAGCGTGCAAATTCGGCCATAGTCGCATCGCGCTTCTCCACCTTTCGTGCCAAGCAAGAGAGAAAGTCGCGCAGATGAATCCCGCTGAAATGATACCCGTCAAATTTGACACTATCTTTGTTGGCGTTCAGTACAGTCGGACCACTGGGCATCGCCGTCCAGCCGACGGTCGAATAGTCGTTGAAAACCGCTCCTAAGCAAACTACAGCGTCCGACCAATCGACAATTGCGCTCGTACCGGGAGAACTAATTTCTCCCCAGTAAGTACCAACGTACTGGGGATGCTCTTCCGGGAAAAAGCTCTTGGCGGCGGCCATGACCGCAACGGAACAACCGAGGGCCTCGGCCAGTTCGATCGCCTCTTTCTCGGCCTTGGCAGCCCGTAGCTGGCTGCCGATCAACAGTACCGGTTTCTGCTTGCTATGTAGAAATTCTGCTGCTGCGCTCACCGCCGCTGCCAAAGTTTCTGCGTCGCTCGGAGCTTCGTTGATGATTGCGCTCACTGGCCCGGGGGAAGCACAGGGGGCCTCGGCAATATTGCAGGCAATCTCAATATAGGCCGGTTTTTGCTCCCGTAACGCCGTTCGGATAACGTGGTCGATCTGCTCCGGGGCATCTTCGGCGGATGTTATGGAAACCGCCGCACAGGTCAGCTTCCTAGCGATTTCCAACACATAGGTTAAATCTTGCGTTCCCATCGTATGGTGCAGCAGATGACCCGTGGAGTAGTCGTTGGTATTGGGTGCGCCCGACACCAGGATGACGGGTAGGTTCTCAGCATAGGCACCGCCGATGGCATTCAGGGCCGAGAGCGCGCCAACGCTGTAAGTCACGACAGCGACTCCTAAGCCATTGGCACGAGCGTACCCTTCCGCCGCAAAGCCACAGTTCAATTCGTTGCAGCAACCTACCTGCAAAAGATTCTGGTTTTTCAGAAACTGGTCTAGCAAGACGAGATTGTAGTCACCCGGGACTACGAAATGATGTTTTACTCCTATCTGAACCAAACGTTCTGCCAGGTAAGTGCCAACATTGTAATTGCTCATTACTTAGTCCTAATCTGAATAAAAATCACTAGATCAAGTGCATTGACTTGGCAGCGGCGGTGAGTTCGTCTCGAAACGCTGGATCCGCCAGTCCGATCAAAGACTCCGCCCTCTCGGTTGAGGAGAGTCCCTTGAGATCGACAACACCGTTTTCAGTGACCACATAATGAACATCGGTGCGGGGTGTCGTGACCGGACCTGAAAGCCGAGGAACGATCTTACTGATCTTGCCATCCTTGATCGAAGACTGGAAGGCGATAAAGGACATACCGCCCTTCGAGGCATAGGCCCCCCGGACGAAATCCAACTGGCCACCGGTCGAGGTAAACTGATGACCGCCAACATATTCCGAATTACAAGCTCCGGTCAGGTCCATTTCAATTGTGGAATTTACCGACACCACATTGTCGTTTTGGGCAATCACAGCCGGGTCATTCACATAATTGACAGGATGACTTTCCAGCGAGATATTATCATTGATAAAGTTGTAGAATGCTTCATCTCCCATGGCAAAGGTGAAGACAGATTTGCCCGGGTTGATTTTTTTCCATTTGTTGGTGACAACACCGTTCTGAATCAGGCTTGCCAGAGCAGGAACGAGTACCTCAGTATGAATGCCGAGATCCTGCCGACCCATTAGCGCCTCGCAGACTCCGCTAGGTACTCCACCCACGCCGATTTGCAGACAGGCGTGTTCAGGAATCCTTTCTGCGATCAACTGGCCAATCTTCCTCTCTTGCTCCGTGACCGGTCGAGGTTTCAGCATTGGCAACGGAACATGATGTTCTACGATGGTATCTACTTCGGAAATATGCAATAAGGAGCGCCCGAAAACCCGGGGCATATTCTGGTTGACTTCCACGATCAGGCGTTTAGCTGCCCTGGCGGCACTGCTGGTGTAATCGTTATTGGTTCCGAAGGTGAAATAGCCGTTACTGTCCATGGGTGACACGGTTACTAGAAAGGTGTCCAGATGGATGTGATCGCTAAAGAACCGCACCGATTGGCTGAAAGAATTCGGCACATAAAAGACAACCTTGCGATCGCCGTCTTCTTGTCCTTTTTTAATCAGGTCGCGCTCGGCTTTCTGCATGAACATGGAATAGGGTTTGATCCGGCCCATCAATTCGTAGCGCAGCAGCGAGCGCTGCATGGGTTCCTCCGCGTGCATATAATACACTTTCACATCATCGATCAACCCGGCTTCTGCCCTGGCCGCTAGTGCTTCCATCAGCGCCGGTGGTTGGCAAGCTGCCTGACCGATACCAACAATGCTGCCACTACTAATCTGCTCCATAGCAGTGTGACTGTCCGTAAGCTTGGCCTGATATTGGTTCTCGTAAGCCATCATTTTTCTCCCGAAGAAGTCTTAACTAATCAATAATTTGCCGCGGCTTCCGGTGAGTGACCGCGTTTGTAAATCAGCATCGTCCGCTCGAAGCTCATCACTTCTACACCGTCCTGGTTCACGCCTCGCGTTGAAACGGTGACAATTCCCTGGGTCGGCCGACTCTTTGACTCACGCTTGGACAGCACAGTGGATTCTGCATAGAGTGTGTCCCCAGCAAAGACCGGATGTGTCGCTTTGACGTTATTCCAACCCAGATTGGCCACAACTTTAGCGCTGACGGTCCTAACGCTCATACCGGTGAGAAGGGCAAGCGTAAAGGTGCTATCCACCAGCATCTTCTTCCACTCTGTTTGACCGGCGTAGGCGGCATCAAAATGAACCGGCTGTATATTCATCGTCAGCAAGGTCATCCAGATGTTGTCCACATCTGTAATCGTCCTGCCGGGACGGTGCTCGAACACATCACCGACTTGAAAATCTTCGTAGTAAAGACCGTTTGTCTCACGATAGCGATTTGGGCCGATTTCTCGGTACGCTGACAGTATATTTTCCATTTTTTTCCCAGTTTCTGGACACCTTAGATTAACAAAACTATTCCTCAGTTGCAATACCGGCTCGCTCCAGAACAAGCCTTGCTTTACGGGCAACCGCTTCATCCACCATTTGTCCCTCAACAGCACCAACCCCTTGACGGTTGACGGTAAGGATCTGTTGTGCTTTGGCTATTTGTTGTTCTGTTGGGGTCAAGACCTCATTGATGGTGGCAATTTGTACTGGGTGGATTGCACATTTGCCGTGAAATCCCAAGTTTACTGATGCTTTTGTCTCCTGCTTAAGACCTTCCGAATCCGCAATATCAAAATAGGGGGAGTCGAAAGCGGCAATCCCAGCGGATGCAGCCGCATGGATCAAGCATGACCTCACCCACAGTAGTGGCTCCCAAGCGGTTTCTGCACCGAGGTCCGCAGCCATATCCGCAGCACCGAAGATAAAGGCGGCCGGCCTGACTTGGCCGCTAACCATCTCGTCCAAGGCTCCTATCGCCTTGGTACTCTCAATCAGCGCGATCACCTGCGTCGATTTATTGGCCTCTCGCAACAGGTTTCCCACCAGGCTGATGAGTGCGGAGGAGTCGCATTTCGGTAGAATCAAATAGTCGGGTTCGGCGGGTGAAAGCAAGAGAGCCTGAAGGTCGTCGAGTCCAAACCTTGTGTCGGGAGAATTGACGCGGAGGGCACAGGGGAGGTGATTCGAGGATATCTCCCCAAGATAGCGCAGCGCTGCTAGGCGGGCTTCCTCCTTGGCGGTGGGAGCCACTGCGTCTTCAAGATCAATAATCAGGGCATCGGCCTTTACCTCCGCAGCACGGGAGAATCGGTCCGACTTGGTCGCGGGTGTGAACAGCCAGCTTTTTAGGGCTAGAATCGATTTCTGCGATTGATGTAACATTACCAGAGCCTTGTTTTGCGTCAATGTGAAGTGTACATCAAAACTTGGGGGTTGCCAAATTTGAAAATGTCTAAATTAGGGCAGCAAATTATTAAGCAGGGGAGCTAGATTTTGAGGACGATAATTGGGATCAGCCTTAAGTCGTTCGACCACACTATAATGAAGGGCAACTTTTGAAGATTCTATCGGTCGCCATCCTTCACCAGCTAAGGCATACACCCCAGTCACGCTATTATCAAATTTAGTAGTTGGCTCTGGTTTAATCTGGAATTCCTCACTATAATCTTCAGTTGAATCAAACTCCAATCCTAACTTTTTGGCCTCGTGGATTATCCATTGTAAAGTATAGTCCGATAGCCCCCGATATTCTTTAGTTCCTCCACCAATACAGCCATGTTCACCAGCAAAGAAAACTTCTTTGACTACTTGTTCAGGATTTTTGTCACTTCTCTCCATGGCGGACGAGGGAAAACCCCTGCGTTTCTCATCAATGGCAACTGCATGAAAGGCATTTTCCACAATCGGACTTAGTGTAGCATCGAAAAATTCATACTTCCGATTCCAGAGTTTAGCCAAGGGTAGCCAAGGTGTTAGATCAGGAACACCTAATGCTCCCACGGTATCCCAGCACCCTAACATTTTGATCGGTACACGACCTTGTAAATAATCTTTTTCGCTATCTATCTTTTTGGAGTTATCTTCCCGGAATTTTTGAGATTCTGGATCATTTGGCTTAATTTTAGAATTTCGATAAAGCTCATAAGCTTTAGGCAATTCCCGGATCTTGGAACGGCTCAATAAACCACAGTTATAGATCATACCTGCTAAACAACGAACTGTATAGGCTCCGCGACTAAAGCCAACTAGGTAAATTTCGTCTTCAGCTTCTACGTCATAATTCATACATAAAAAGCGATAGGCATCTTGAATAATTCTGTCAATTCCCCAGCCAAAAGCACCCCCACCTAAACGCTCGATTAAATCAGCGTCTTCTGCCGTGCCACATCCTGATATATAATGAACCATTTGTGGGGTTTGATCATCGGCGGTGTATTTCACTAAGCGGGCAAATTTGACGACATTCGTAGGATAGGAAGTTGCTAATTCATTCCAAGTACCATCACAACAAACAACCAAACGTTTTTTCTTAGTTGTATCAACAGATTCGATAGCATCCTTCTTGGTAATCGTAGTATTTTCCGCTTGACTCATTGTCATTTATCTCCGTAACTAAAACCAGTTTAAGTTTGAACTCCTCTGGTACTGCGCTGACTAAAAAATACCTTATGGGGACTGGGATAGTCAAGGACTTTTTGCGGTCAGTGGTTAATATAAATCATATATCGTTCAGATGGTTGAACTAAGTCGAGGTATCGCCACTCCGACTCGTCTTCAGAATGGAAGGTGATAGTTTCTAATCATTGTGGTCATTGTCCTAAACATTTTCCAAACTTTTACCATTGGGTTCAATGCGAAAGATAAAAGTAACCAACGCCCCAAAAAGAGAAGTGATAACTAAACCATGTAGAAGGTTAGACGTACCAATTTGCTCCCTGAGAATCGGAAAGAAAAAAGCAGTAGTAACTGCTCCAACTTTCGCAAAAGAGGCGGCAAAACCAGCACCTAAACCGCGAATTTGTACGGGAAATATCTCCCCCGCTAAAACATAGGTCATGGCATTGGGTCCGAGATTTGTCATAAAATTAAAGATGATAAAGCCGCCAAATATAAGAAATACTTTTAATTGATGACCTTCTGGAATAGTTTCTGCCGCTAGGGAAGCAATTCCTAAGCCTAAGCCACAGCCAATAAAGCCTACAATAGAACTCTTGCAAATTAATTATATGTTATAATGATGGGTTAACTAATTTTCCCAAAAAAATTAGTTAACCAGTACATTAGTCCTGAATGAAAACTTGAAGTTTAACTTTTAACTCAAAACTCTTTAGATATGCTTTAATT
>NZ_JAPZSR010000286.1:0-1579 GCF_027531875.1 Microcystis sp. LE19-84.1B
AACCGACGGTAAACAGGAAGATTAAGGGTCGTCGCAGTTTACCCAGGGAGTAAGAGCGAGATTTTCGGGCAGAATCAGGAAAAACAGTGAAAGAATGCAGAAAATGATTCATAAATTCCAGCTAAATTCTATAAACTGCGCCACCATGCCCAGAGGAAAAATACCAGCAATTTGGTTGTGTGTTCCCTTTTCTATTGTAAGGACTCCCTGTGCAAAAAAATTTTTTCTCGAAAGGTATCTAGGGTTGGCTGAAAAAGTTTGTTGGTGGGGTTAGGAGTCGGTCGCAGGCCGGGGAAGTCAGAATAAGAGAATCACCGGAGCGCACTTGCAAGGGTCTCCCTTTGCGTTCGCTATTGTATAAACTCTTTGAAGTCTTGGTTCAGCATGATATTTATATTGATGATATTCTTGACGAATTTCTTCTAAGGCCGATAGTCTCGTTTGGTACGATTGACTACGCCAATAAGCTGTCTCCGTTTTGGGAGCTTTTAAGTTAACTTTTTGATAAGTGATTTTCATAGAGAGATTAAGTAGGTAGGCGTTAAAAACTATCAGACACCCCCCTTATCAAGGGTAGATCCCCCCGCCTATCGGCACCCCCCTTATCAAGGGGGGCAGGGGGGATCGACACCCCCCTTATCAAGGGGGGATTAAGGGGGGATCCCCCCTTATCAAGGGTAGATCCCCCCGCCTATCGGCACCCCCCTTATCAAGGGGGGCAGGGGGGATCGAACCTAAAATCCATTTTTAATTTAATTATAACCCAGCTACTTAAGTGTCATTTTTAACCTTTATTGTTTAAACAGGGATGGCGGTTTCTAGGGAAATTTTCAGATTCGTGTTCTCAGAAATCCTATAGTTAAGTTTTTCAAAACCAATAACTTCGCCTTTTTGATTTTTCATTAAAATAACTTCGTCGCCGGTTTCTTCGCAGAGATATTCCGAGTAGCGATCGCCAAACCACACGGTTAAGGTATTGCCCATCGGATCATAATAAACGTTTACTTCTGCCATAAAATTTCCCCTTCTTTAATTGCATCGGTGGGATAAGTGGTAATTAGGAAACCATCACCATTGAGTTTTCGGATAATGGCACAGAGCCAACGTTTTGGTCGTTGAAGTTGATAAAAAAGATAAACATTGGGATCACTGCGGCTACGTCGAATTTCATCAGGTTGGCTAAGGGTTTCTTGGACTAATTTTTCTTGTCCTTTCATTATAGGATGTTTTATCTGGGTGATAATTTCCCAATAGGCAACAGTGACGCAGATCGTACAATTAAGAGGGGTTGAAATCTCAAAAAATAGATCATTTTTGCTCATGTTTTGTCCTCATCAGCAAATTCTTAGTCAAGATGAAAACTGGCATCTTCGGGGGCGATAATTGTGACCGGAGAAATAGTCCCGACGGCCAATTTCGGCTGATTTATAGAAACGATAACCGACGGTAAACAGGAAGATTAAGGGTCGTCGCAGTTTACCCAGGGAGTAAGAGCGAGATTTTCGGGCAGAATCAGGAAAAACAGTGAAAGAATGCAGAAAATGATTCATAAATTCCAGCTAAATTCTATAAACTGCGC
>NZ_JAPZSR010000461.1:0-18407 GCF_027531875.1 Microcystis sp. LE19-84.1B
AGGGGGGTTATAAGGGATGGAACCGTTATATAGAAAGGCATTTAGCGATTTTTGTCAATTGTTTTTTATCTAGAGCGAACTAATCAATTAAGTCTCTTGCCAGATAAGGATTTAGTCGATTTATGCCCCCCTATCGAACCATAACAAGTAACGAAGAGCCATAATCAAGGTAATATAAAAATGGCTAAAAGTGGTCTGATTGTATTTGATTTAGATGATACTTTGCTAAATACCAGCAATGTTTATTGGCTTGCAAGAAAGCTTTTTGTGGAAAAATTATCTGAAGAATTACAAATTAACGAAGATAAATTAATTGAAGAATTTGAAAAAATCGATCATCTTCAAATGCAAAAACTAAAGCATTCTCCTTATCGTTATACTCGGAGTATGATAGAAACTTATAAATCTGTTTCTCATAAGATAAATCATCAAATATCCGAGGAAACTTTAAAAGCTATTAAAGATTTTGGCCGTTTAATTTTAAAAAATACACCAAATACTATTAAGGGGGCTAAAGAAATTCTTGATTGGTCATCTCAAAACTATTCTCTTGCATTATTGACAAGAGGTGAAAATTCATTTCAAAAAAAGAAGTTACACAAAAATGAACTGTATAAATACTTTGATTTTATAAGAGTTGTACCTCACAAAAATGCTGAAGTTTTAAAAAAATTTATCCAAGATATAGGCTTTGATTGTCAAGATGTTTGGGTTATTGGTGATTCACTAAAATCAGATATTAATCCAGGCATTGAAATTGGAGCAAAGTGTATCTTGTACGGCTATCATCATCCACATTATCATTGGATACAAGATCATGAAAGTGTTGCATTAGGCTCTTTTTACAAAGTTGATAATTTATCAGATATTAGACAAATTCTTGAGTCAGATTCTAATTCTAATTCCGAATCGAGGTCGATGACCTGAAAAAATCCGATATTTTGCAGGACTGGCACTTGAAGCCATCGTAGGTTGGGTTGAGGAACGAAACCCAACACAGAATTAGATAACCAACTAAAATAATCTATACTAAGCCAATAAAGCCCGTTTTATTGGTTTTCTTGCCTCCTATTAACAGTAGGCTAAAACTAATAATTAATATCATCGTCGCAATTACTCGTGGACTGGAGACAACAACTGATTATTTTTACCCGTTATCCGGAATTGGGGAAAGTAAAAACCCGTATGATTCCAGCTTTGGCAGCCGAGGGAGCCGAAGAATTACACCGCAAACTGGCCGAATATACTCTCGGTAAATTAGCGGGTTTGAAGAATTTTCTCTCTCTGATCATCTACTACCATGGCGGCAGCGAGGAAAAAATGCGTACTTGGTTAGGTGTGCATTATTCCTATAATGCTCAACGGGGAAAAGACTTAGGAGAAAAGATGCAAAATGCTTTTGCCGATGGTTTTGCTCAAGGGATGACAGCGATCGCTATTATTGGCACAGATTGCCCAGAAATCGGGGAAAAAGAGATTTTAGCAGCCTTTGAGGCCTTAAAAACCCACGATATGGTTTTAGGGCCGGCGTTAGATGGAGGATACTACCTAATTGCTTTAAAACAGGTCTTTCCAGAGCTTTTTGATGATATTCCCTGGGGAACTGGGGAAGTCTTGGCCAAAACCCAGACAATCGCCGCTAAACTGGCTTTAAAGACCGCTTATCTGCCTAAATTAGCCGATATCGATCGCCCGGAAGACCTGCCCATCTTAAAAAATTATCTGCCGGAATTAAGGTTGAACGATGACGGGGGTTCCCATGCGGACTAAATCAAACAACACTTTCACATCCCGATTCCGCATCCGCACACAACCATGGGAAGCGGCACTACCGAGGGAATTTTCTGCGGGGGTGCCATGAAAACCGATGGAATTTTTGCCGTCACTCCAAAAACCGATCCATCTTTCCCCTAGGGGACTATTGGGACCGGGGGTGCTGACTTTTCCTGTCCAGGGACTTTTCCAGACGGGATTGCGAACTAATTCCCGCACCTCAAATTTACCGGTGGGGGTTTCCCAGCCTTTTTTGCCGACGGCGACGGTAAATTGTGCTAAAACTTTACTATCTTGATAAACGTAAACTTTTCTCTCTTTCAGTTTTAGGACTAGATGGGTAGCGAGAGTTTGATTGGCCGCCGTATTCGGGGTGACGGTGCTGATTTGGTTAGCTTGGGCCGGATATACGGGTAAACAAGTTAATCCTAATCCGATGATTAAGAGGGTCAAATTTCGTTTGAACGCCATTGTTCCCACACTCCTCAATTGCGATAGCGATGATTTTTAAGGATAGCAAATAGGGAACTTTTTGGAAGCTCAAGCCGCTTATACTGTGCCAGTTTTAGCTTCGTACTGCCGACAACCTTCACAGGGACCGGTGGGATTAACCGCACAACGCAAATGGGGGGAATAGGCATTAAAACGACAACTAAGATCACCGATCAAGGCCGGTTTATTTTCTGTCCCTGGAGGGATTGACAAAAAATCACTGGCAATCACCGTGCTGTATTCGTGACGATGGCGAATCCCTCTCAAACGGTTGCTTAATCTCTGTTGGGATCGGTTAATCAACCAGAGACTAACGAGAGAGGGAAAGAGGGCGAGGATAAAAACAAAGGTTATCCTGATCACGATTTTAGTTTAGGCGATCGCCAGTGATGATAACTTATTATCGAGGCAGTCCCTAGAAATTAGGCCATAACCAGGGAAGACTTAAGGGGTTCTTCCTTTTTGCTTTCATAAACTGCCCCAGGACCGGGGAATCCTCTGGTTAGTTCCCGCACTTTAATCTCACCTGCTTGCAGGGATTTGGTCAAAATTTCCATGGCAACCACGGGTTTACCCGCACCACAGAAGAATAAATCGGCGGCGAAATAGCCGTGTTCAGGCCAGGTGTGGATCGCGATATGAGATTCAGCTAAAGTCGCCGTCGCGGTAACTCCGTGGGGACTGAACTGGTGGACACACAAATCGATCAGCGTTGCTTCTCCTGCCGTAATTCCATCGAGGATAGCGCGACGAATGCGCTCGGGATCGTTGAGGAGGTCAGCAGGTACTTGCCAAGCATCGACAATCAAATGGGTTCCCAGTTTGGTCATTTTTTTTTCAATACTCCCTATCGAAAAACCTTCACAGATTTACCAGTATAACACAACTTTTCTAACTTGTGCAAAAAAGATCTGGTTTTTCTCGGATACTTTCTCTAAAAAACTGAGACAGTGTGGGGTGTGGGGTGTGGGGTGTGGGGTGTAGGGTGTGGGGTGTGGGGTGTGGGGTGTAGGGTGTGGGGTGTGGGGCGAAGGCTTACGTCTGCTTGACAATAGTATTGTTAGGCGTTAGGATTCGAGCGTGGTGGACTACCACTAAAATTAGCTAAATGCGATGAACAGCGACCATTTGCCCAATATTCATCCCGGTGAAATCCTCAAGTTAGATTTTCTGGAACCGCTCAATATTACCCCCTACAGACTGAGCAAAGATTTAAGCGTAGCTCAAACTCGTATCGGTGAGATTTTAGCGGGTAAGCGTAGTATCACTGCGGATACAGCTTTGCGTCTGTCACGATATTTCGGTAACAGTCCTCAGTTTTGGCTGAATCTTCAAACAGACTACGATCTCCGTCAAGCTCAGGCAAAGAATGCCGAGGTTTATAACCAAATTCCTATTACTCCATTTACAGATGTAGCTTAGGGGCCTAATTTTATCTGGGGGGGGGGACGGGATTAGTGGGGACGGTGGGACTGGGAGAAGCGGCAGGAATGGGGGGATTTTCGGGTTTACGGACTTGGGGGACGGGTAACAGATAGAAAAGTAGGGCGCAAGCGACAAGACTGCCTAATCCTGCCAAAAAAGGTACTGTTCGACCGGCCACCGATTCATTGACCTTATGGTAGCGACGGGAAACTGGCTGCAATTTCAGGGTTAGGTCGGGTAAAGTACGAGTATCAGCAAAAAATTGGTCAATCGCTTCTATTAAATCGAATAACTGCACGGTACTGATTTCTATGTTGACCGGACTTTCTGGGATATTCAAGTCCGTTGATGGATACCAAACCAGACGATGGAGATTATGGTCAATCTTTTCTAGGTACACATGATCTGGTTCATGGACGGGGTCTTGGGGATGACGAACACCGCTTAAAAATTCTTGGGCATACTGACTGACCGCTTGGGCCAAATTTTCCAAGAAAACCCGACCACCTTGCAGGACTTTATTGGCCCCGATTAACCGACATTCTACGTTAGTCAAAATTGAGAGCAAAGGTCGGCTATCACCGGGGTTAGCTGGGGCGAAATCATCGCCGAAACCATCGAGAATCAGGGTACAATTGGGCAGGCTATACTGTCTTCTCATTTTTACACTATCTCCCCATCAAATAAACTAATCCAAAACCGCTGCATTCCCGTCGTACCAGTACAAAATAATAACTGATCGAGGAGGGATAAAGCCAGTTCATTTAGGGCATTTTCATCGGCTAGATAAACCGATACTTTGGCCCGGCGGGGGTTCATGCGACTGCGAAAATTGGAGCGAAATCGTTCTAGATATTCTGATAAAAGAAAATTATTATCCACGGGTAAACCCTTTGATTCCATCTGTTGCCGCGCTAACAGTAATTGTCGGATGGATATAGCTAGGGGTTTGGCCCGATAACTGGCAATGATAACTAAAGCTTTTGCTTGGTCAAGGGTGAGACGGTCGAGGGTGTAGGAAATTCGCCACGGATTAGTACAGCGTAAGCGCCAGAAAATAATCCGGTTTTTGACAATTTTATCGAGTCCTAGTTCTTTACAGAGGGCTAACAGGGCCTCCCCGGCGCCGACTTCTAAGGATTCCAACGCTAATAGCATTAAATCGATATGCTGTTGGAGATGTAGGGCGCATTGCTGACTGGCAATCGGAAAATCGGGTAAAACGCTTAAAATAACCGGTTTTTCTGGGGCTGATGTTGTAGATTCGGGCGTTAGGCTAGTAGAGGTCATGATATAGGAGAACTAAAACACAAGGGCGATCGAGTCAGGGTATTGTAAATTGTATTGTATAGATAGCTGTCCCCCATTTTACGAGACACGGAAACCGAATGGATCTGAAATCATTGATTCGCGATATTCCCGACTTTCCCAAACCGGGTATTGTCTTCCGCGATATTACTACCCTACTCAATCATCCCCAAGGATTACGTTACACGATCGATACCCTAACGGCAAAGTGTCGCGATTACGGTTTATCCCCCGATTACATTGTCGGTATGGAATCCAGGGGTTTTCTCTTTGGGGTTCCTTTAGCATACCAATTAGAAGCGGGATTTATTCCCGTCCGGAAACCGGGCAAATTACCCGCCGCCGTTCACAGTATCGAGTATGATTTGGAATACGGAAGCGATAGCCTCGAAATTCATCAGGACGCGGTGGCATCCCATCATAAAGTCTTAATTGTCGATGATTTAATCGCGACGGGAGGGACGGCGAAAGCGACGGCCGATTTATTAGAAAAAATTGGTTGTGAGGTGTTAGGATTTGCCTTTATCATCGAGTTAATCGACCTTGGTGGTCGGGAAAAATTACCCGATTTACCGATTATTACCCTCATCGATTATTAGGTTTTTTTCTATGACGGCGACTGATGATAATTATAAG
Source organism: Microcystis sp. LE19-84.1B (assembly GCF_027531875.1). Classification (NCBI taxonomy): domain Bacteria; kingdom Bacillati; phylum Cyanobacteriota; class Cyanophyceae; order Chroococcales; family Microcystaceae; genus Microcystis; species Microcystis sp. LE19-84.1B. Next base: position 5,635 of record NZ_JAPZSR010000461.1, read on the forward strand.
GCTGCAACCGCTCGATCAAGTGCTAATGGGTTACAATCTCTCCTAACTAGCGAAACTTTTTTATATATTGTCAAGCGTGTTCTCCAGGGTTTATTAACTCTGTTGTTGGCCTCGGCTTTGAGTTTCGCTATTATCCAATTAACCCCCGGCGGTTTTCTGGCTTTGCTTGACCTGAATCCCAAGATTAGTCAGGAAACTAAAGAACAATATATTGCCCTTTTTGGTTTAAAAGACCCGCCGATTGTCCAGTATTTTAAATGGTTGTGGCAAGTGGTAACTCAGTTTAATTTTGGTCTGAGTTTTACCTATTTTCGTCCCGTGTCTTCCCTATTATTAGAGAGAATTCCAGCGACGTTATTAATGTCTTTGACTTCCATAATTTTAACCTGGGCGATTGCGATTCCTTTGGGCATTGTCAGCGCCGTCAAACAAAACCAATTTATCGATAAATTTTTCCGAGTTATCAGTTATCTTGGTCAAGGTTTCCCCAGTTTTATCACTGCCCTTTTACTGCTAATTCTCGCCCAAAATGTCTCGCCGCTTTTACCGGTGGGTGATATGACCAGTATTAACTATTCGGAATATTCCCCTATCGGTAAAGTTTTAGATATCGCTTGGCACATGATTTTACCAACTATTGCCCTGACAGTTACCAGTTTTGCGGGATTACAAAGATTGATGCGGGGACAATTATTAGATGTTCTGCGACAGGATTATATTCAAACCGCAAGGGCGAAAGGTTTACCAGAAAATAAAGTTATCTATGTCCACGCTTTACGCAATGCTATTAATCCCCTGATAACTCTTTTGGGCTTTGAATTTTCTAGTTTGTTAAGTGGGGCATTTATCGCCGAATTTTTCTTTAATTGGCCTGGATTAGGTCGCTTAATTCTGCAAGCTGTGACGGCTAAAGATTTATATTTAGTTATGGGCAGTTTAATGATGGGTGCTACTATGTTGATTATCGGTAATCTTCTGGCTGATTTACTTCTCAAAGCTGTAGATCCTAGAATTAAATTGGAGGATCTAAAGTAGCGGAAATGGGTAAATTTTATCAGTTATCAGTAAACAGTAATCAGTTATCAGTGGGGAGATGGGGAGATGGGGAGATGGGGGAAATTTCAACTAAAACCCTAAAACACCAAAACCCTAAAACACCAAAACCCAATCCCCAACCCCTAACCCCTTTTTTCCTTTTTCCTTTTCACTTTTTACTTTGAAAAATATGTTAGCAACTACTCATTATTTACTCAGGTCAAAACAAGACGGACAATATCTAGTGGCGCGTCTGAGAAAAGGTGAAAGCGAAACTCCAGCTAGTTATCTGCTTCTGTTTAAAGAATCCTACGATGCTTTAAGTTATATCAACACCCATGCTCAGGATTTAGCCAATAATTTTTCTGTGGAAACTCTCTCAGGAACACAATTAAAGGGACTGATGCAGCGATGGGGATTTGCTGGAATTGGTTTAGTTAGTGAACCGTTGGAACCACAAGTGCAGTTTTTAGCCTACGAAAAAGGATTTAATCTCTAAACTATGAAAACGCTGTTAATCACTGGAGTTAGTGGGTTTTTAGGTTGGCATATTTACCAAAAAACTCGCTCATCTTGGGCTAGTTTCGGTACATACCTTAATCACAATGTCAATAGTAATGACCCAAATTTAATTAAAGTTAACTTAACAGACTTAGCCGCAGTTAAAGAACTTTTTCAACAGATTAAACCCGATGCGGTAATTCATGGGGCTGCCCAATCAAAACCGAATCTCTGTCAAGAATTTCCCCAAGCATCCGAGGCAATTAATCTGACAGCTTCTCTAGAAATTGCCCGTTTATGTAGTCAATATCAAATACCGCTAGTTTTTACCTCTACCGATTTGGTTTTTGATGGTAAAAATGCCCCCTATTCCGAAAATGATCCCGTTTCTCCAGTCAGTATCTATGGTGAGCAAAAAGTAGCGGCAGAAAAGGGCATTTTAGCAGTATATCCTCGGGCGGCTATTTGTCGAATGCCTTTGATGTTTGGTTCCCCTTCTCCCAGCGCTAATAGTTTCCTGCAACCCTTTTTAAAAACCCTGCAAGAGGGAAAAGAATTATCTCTATTTACCGATGAATATCGGACGGCTGTTGGGGTTAATAGTGCGGTGAATGGTTTACTTTTGGCATTAGAAAAAGTGCAAGGGATTATTCATCTGGGGGGTAAAGAAAGAGTTTCTCGTTATCAATTTGGTTTACTAATGGCGGCAGTTTTTAACCTTCCTAGGCAACAAATAAAACCCTGTTTACAGTGCGATGTTCCCATGAGCGCACCGCGTCCGCAGGATGTTTCTCTTGATAGTTCTCTCGCTTTTTCTTTGGGTTATCAACCATTAAGTAATAAAACCGAATTAGAGGCAATTAGAGATGAAATTACCTGAACAAAAGCGGACTATATTAATCATCTTACTCCTTTTTTTTACCGCTATTCTCATGACCAATTATTTCGAGGTAGGGATGACGGGAGTGTTAGCTTTTTTCGTTGCCTATCTTTCTAAAGGATTGCGAAAAGTTAAGTAAAAAATTAATTGTTTCAATCAACAATCTCGAATTCTATTGACTGCTCTTGGGCAAAATTATAGGTAAAATGATCGATAATATTAGTATCGCTCAATTCGAGATTATAAAAATCAATTGCTGGTTGATCAAAAAGTGGGCCAGCGTGCCAAGTTCCCACCTCTAATTTAATAAAACAGTCCCCGGGGATGCGAAAAACCTTTAATTTTTCTAAATCCGGTTGAGGATAAGGACTAGGGGGGGCCACTCCTAAAAACCACTCTTGTCCCCCCAAAGAACCAAGACATTGGGTACATTGACTATGACGAGTAATTCGCTTAAATTTACGTCCGCGAGTCTGTAAACGCATAATATAAAAGCGTGGCACACCGTTTTTTAAATGCAGTTGTGCATCGCTTTCATCAAACATTTTCCCGTCATGACTAGGTATTATTAATTGACCGTAGGGACGGAAACTCTCGGCAGTAATTAGTTGCGCTGCCAGGGGACGAACGATAATCGAATTACTCATAAAAATTACTGCTGACTAACAGTTATAGCTGTACCATCTCGGAGAGAAAGAATATTATTAATAGCAATTCTTTCCCCGGCATTTACTCCAGAAATAACCTGATAAGCTTGCCCTTGAATCGTGCCGACTTGAATTGGTTTTTGTCTGACAATTAAACGCTCCTTGGCATTTTCTTGACCTTCTTTAGCCTTTTCTTTTTCGGCCACAAAAACAAAATTCTGCGCCCCGATGCTAGTCACTGCCGTGGTGGGAATTAATACCCCCGGTTTTTGATCCCAAATTACCCGCGCCCGCACATATTGGTTATTGCGAAGACTGCCATCATTAGTAAAGGAAAATTTCACTAAAACCGATTGGGTAGCTTGGGAAACGGTGGGAGAAATAAAAGTTACTTGACCGCGAACCCCGGCACTGCCATCGGGATTAATAATTTCCACGGGCAACCCAACACGCAGACGCGGTTGTAATTCCACGGGAATCTGCACATTTAGTTCCAAAGTTTTATTATTAGTCAACGAGGTTAATTCTTCACCCAGGGAGATAATATCGCCGACTTTTCTTTGATTAAAATCGCCGACAAAACCATCAATCGGGGCGGTAATGGTGTTAAAAACTAAATTCTGACGCGTCGCCCCTAATTGCCCCTCAGCGCTGGCTACTGCCGCTTGACGACTGTTCACTGTTGCCGCTGCCGCCGCCACCTGTTGCTGTGACGCTAATTCGTTTTGAATGGCGATATTTAATGCTTCTTTGTTTGCCTGTAGGGTAGCTCTAGCCGCCGTCACCTGTTGACGGGCCGCATCACGATTTTTAGACTGGGCCTCTACTTCTGCCCTGGTGGCCTGAATGTCGCGCCGGCGATTATCTAAGTCCTGTTGGGGCTGTGCGCCTTGTTTGACCAGAAATTCGGCTCTTTTTAGGTCTTTTTCCGCTAAATCTAAATTAGCTCTCGCTCTCTGTAAATCAGCTTCGGCGGCGCTCAACGTGGCGATCTGACTTTTAACATTGGCTTCGGCATTGGCCACATTTGCCCGATTCTGGGCAATTTGGGCTTTATTTGCCGCCGCTTGCGCTTGTCTTTGCCTTAAATCTGCCTCAGACCCATTGAGGTTTGCTTTGGCCGAATTTACCTGGCCGATACTGGCGTTTACCTGTTGCTGTTGTTGTTCGGGATCCAATTCGGCGATTTTTTGTCCCTGAGTTACCTGATCGCCAGATTTAACGAAAATAGAGCGAATCCGACCAGTAATCTGAGGGGAGACCCTAACACGCTCTTGGGCGAGCAAAGTACCCACAAATTCGCTACTTTGCACTAATTTGTCGGTGCCGAGGGTTTGCAGTTTGACGGGAACAGCCGCCGGTCCGGTGGCCTGGGGGCCCTGGGGGGCGCAACCGGCGACAATTAGGGAAACGGCGATCGACGAACCGATCGCTCTCGATACGTTAACGGATCGTTTAATCATTGTTAAATTTAGGGTTTTTTAGCGGAAAAAGTGCTAGTAAATCGGAAAAGGAAGATGAGGAGAGAAGCTTTTCCTTAAATTTTACTCTACAGAATTGATCAGCGTGATTATTAAACTTCTGGCATAATTAATTTTTGAGGGTTCAAAAACGGCAAAAATAAGGATTAAATGGCATAAAATCCGTAAATAGACCATTTAATTGATTATTATTCATTCTTAATTCTCCTGACTACTGACTACTGACTACTGACTCCTAACCCTAACAACAATTTTTGATTTTTACAAGAGGTCTATTGTTTGCTTTGCCCTAAGCTAACAATATTACAGGTGACTAATCTTTGGGCGAGGGTAGTGTATTCTAGGCGACCACCGGCGATCTGATATTCGTCCCGGGGCGCCGGTAGATGACCGACGGGAGCATTGAGGGTATAGTTAAGATTTTCTTTAAAAATAATCCAATCACCATCTTTACGCCAACCGATGCGATCGCCAAAAGTTTGAAAATTTTCGATCGCCACTAAGCGCCCCGGTCGATTACCCGTCTCGATAAAAATGCGAAATTGGGTACTGAAACTAAAACGTCCCCCAGAAGCTTCTTTCCAGAGTTGATCCATCTTTTGCAGATCCCAACAGGCCAATTTTTGCAGGTCTTCCATGGTAAACCAGCCCTGTAATTCCCGTCCGGTCGCTTTCAGCATTAAATTCCGGGTTTCATCGTTAGCTTGTCGCCAATTTTGTTGAGCGAGGAAATTTTTCAGGCGAGTGTAATTAATGCCCGTGGTCGGTGATACCATTTCCCCAGAGGTGGCAGTCTGGGCAACGATCGCCGGCAAGGGATTGAGAAATAAAGCGATCGCAAGAGTGATCTGACACAAGGAAAAATTAATTCTCATAAACCCTATTTATTAACCTGATGCAAAGAAATCCTACAATAGCATAGACGAAATTTGCCGTTTTTACCGCCTCCTTAACTCCTATGGCTTTCACTTGGATCCGACACCACATTTTGGGATTGCAAGACTGGCAACCGGAAGAATACCAAACTCTACTACAAACGGCCTCTAGTTTTCGTGAAGTTCTTTCCCGACGTACCAAGAAAGTGCCGGCCCTACAAGGTCAAGTGGTGACAAATCTTTTTTTTGAACCTTCCACCCGCACCCGTAGTAGTTTTGAACTAGCGGCCAAACGTCTCTCGGCCGATGTTCTTAATTTTGCCCCGGGTAGTTCCAGTTTGACTAAGGGTGAAACGATTCTCGATACCGCTTTAACCTATGTGGCCATGGGTACGGATATTTTTGTTATCCGACATCAACAGTCGGGAGTTCCCGATTTAATTGCCGCAGAAATGGATCGTTTGCAGTCGGGGGTCAGTATTCTTAATGCTGGGGACGGTCAACACGAACACCCCTCCCAGGGACTTTTAGACCTGTTTACGATCTGTTGTCTGTTAGATGAAGAAAATCCCCGTTTAGAACTGTTAGAGGGTAAAAAAATCGCTATTGTTGGGGATATACTCCATTCTCGTGTCGCTCGTTCCAATATCTGGAGTTTAACCACGGCTGGGGCGGAAGTACATTTGTCCGCACCCCCCACCCTACTGCCGAAATATTTTGGGGAATTGTGCGATCGCATATTTCTCCACTGGGATTTAGAACCAGCTTTAGAAAAGGCCGATTTTGTGATGACCCTGCGACTGCAAAAAGAACGAATGACTGCCAATCTTTTGCCCAGTTTACGGGAATATCATCAAAGTTTTGGCATTACTCGTCCTCGTTTGCAATCCTGTCAACCGGGGGTGAAGGTACTTCATCCCGGTCCTGTGAATCGGGGAGTGGAAATTAGTTCCGATTTAATGGACGATCCCGATTTTAGTCTGATTTCCCAACAAGTTACCAGTGGTGTCGCTGTCAGAATGGCTTTGTTATACCTGATTGGTAATCTTCGCGGCGATCGGTAAAAGTTTCTCAGGGATTTGCTCTTTTAGTCTGGTTTCATTGAAACAATCCTAAAGTTTCTATCAAGGTAAATATCATACTTTCTTCCTCCCTCACACACAGCATCTTCTGCTTCAAATAGGTTAGTCTCAACATCAAATTTCATCGCTTTAGGATTCCTACAACCCTGTTTTAGCAAAGCATCAGTCAACCGTGATTTCTCTTCCGGGGTCAAAGCTCGATAATCACTGCTATTAGCTTGACCTGCATAGATTGACATCCCCATAATACTAAGGGATAGTAAGCTTATGATCGATTTGGTCTTCATTTTTTCAATTTCCTGAATACAATAAAAACACCATTCCAAGGGTTTTAAACCCAAATTTTCGGTAATTAGTTCTGGACGATTACCGATCAACTATATCTTAGGGGAAGCATACCTAGATTGCAATAAGTATAAATACTCAAGCTATCCCTGGGGCTTTTCTAGAAACTTTGACCGATACCGAATTCCGTTCTCAAGGGAAGGGTATAATTAAACTAAGAAATCAACATTTTCAGCTAAAGCCATGCAATTAGCCTTAGAACAAATTATCGTCAATCCCGGTCAACAGTTACTTTTAAAAGAGCTTAACTGGCAAAAATTTGAGACAATATTATCAGAATTAGGAGAAAGTCGTGCTTCTCGGTTATCCTACAGTAACGGAATATTAGAAATTATGGTACCTTTACCCGAACATGAAAAAGATAAAGAAATCATTAGTTATATGGTTCAGTTTTTGTTAGAAGCACTCAATATTGATTTTGAACCGTTAGGATCAACAACATTTAAAAACGAGCGGATGAATCAAGCGGTTGAACCTGATGCCTGTTTTTATATTAAAAACTATCAAGCCGTTATTGGCAAAAATAGACTTAATTTAGAAAGTGATCCCCCCCCCGATTTAGTCCTAGAAATTGATATTACTTCCCGTACTTATTTAGATAATTATCGACAGTTAGGTGTTCCCGAACTGTGGCGTTATACTCAAAGTGGCCTACAGATTAATTTATTACAAGAAGGAGAATATATTGAGTCTTTAAGCAGTCCCAATTTTCCTCAGATACCGATTATTGAATTAATTAATCAATTTGTTAAACAAAGTCAACAACTGGGGAGAAGTGAAGCCATCAGAAACTTTAAAAATTGGCTGACGGAAAATATAGATAATAGTTGAAAAATCCTAACATTTTTGACTAAGATAAATTCGTCCGTCGAGAGTTGTATAAACTTCTTGCGGTTCAATGATTCAGTTTGTTACTAGAATCTAGTTCACAAAAATAGATTAGATCATTGTTTTGAGCAGGGGATTTTTTAACCTCAGTGGGTGTGGATAAATCAGACAGGACAGAGGTTACAGCCGTTGGTGCTAGTTCTGAAAGTACCATGGTTATTCATTCTTCGTAGTTCGATTTTTACTTTGATGATTAATCAATTCACCGAGGCCGATTAAAATTCTAGAAACTAGCAGAATGAGAGCCTCTTGATTAAGAAAATATCCCGTAGAGGCTGTTAAAAAGTTACTGTTTTCTTGTCAGTTAAATTTTGTTAAGATAATGCCCAAAAACTACAATTTATGGTAGGAAAAGAGGTAAGTCGAAACCGAGTTTGATTTTTGCTTACTCTAAATCAGAAAGAGCATTGGGCAAGATTAGCTAACTATCCCTTTTTTGCCTCTTCCAGGTCATGATAATGCTGATAAGCGCCGATTTCGGGGTTAAAGGGGGCGATTTCTTCAGTTACAGTTAATCCCAAACCTTCTAACATTGCTTGTAGGACAGAATCGGGGGCCAGACGCAGGTAATCGGGATTAATTTCTAGGGCTACATGACGATTACCGAGGTGATAGGCGGCTTTGAGGAGTAAATCGGTTGAAGAGGCGGTAATAGTGATAACTGGTTCGGGTTTAGCGATAATTTGAACAATTTCGCCGTTTTCTCCCCGTAGGAAATCGCGATCCTGTAGAATGGTGCCGCGAGGTAAACGAAAACAGAGGGAAAAACCTTCGGGACTGTCGAGACGATAACGGCTGCGGGTGCGTTCTTCGGCCGTAAGTAGGAGGCTAAAAACCACCGTTTCTGGGGGAGGTGGACTAGCGGTATGACGGGGGGGTAAGCGCTCGGTAAAAGTTAACATGGTAGTGGTCAATGGGAAAAACATTCTTATTGTAGCCCTGACTCCAACTTGACCCGAAAAACTGAGGAACTTTTTCTATTTATTTTCCCGCTGCAGACGAATCATCTCATTTTGCACCTGTCGTCTCAAGTTATTATCGCTACTAATCCGGTTAGTAATGGTGTTAAACTGAGCGGCAGTTAGACCACTATCTTGGACAATCTTTTTTGAGTTATTACAATAATCGACGGCAATTCTTTGGGCATTAGCGGGAAGATTATTAAAGCTTTCCCGTTGGTTACAGGTAATTGCTGGGGGACTTTTCCCTAAAATTTGCGAAATTGCCTGATAAGCTTGTTTTCTTTGGGTTTCGATCAACAAAACTGCTTTGGCATAACTTTTGATTTGGTCATCCGTAAAATCTTGAGTATAAGCGGAAGACCGGAAACTAACTACCTCCGTCGTCCAAGAAAATTCGGGAATCACACCGCCAAGAATGGCGATTACTGCCAAAAAAGTCACAATAAAAGAACGTCTTAAGCTTTGACCTAGATCGGCTAGGGGATAGCAGTAAATCACCATGCGAGTTTGTCGCTGAATAGATAATGATAGCAAACTTTCCAGTTAAATCCTGCTTTTTTGAATATTTTTAACGATCATAAGTTCCAATTTTAGCCAATATCTCCTGGTCCCGAACCTTAATTTTTGGGCAGAAATTGCTTTGGTAAACTTTTTTAACGTTTTTGGGGGCAAAATTAGTTAAAAATCTGGGAGAGAACCGATGAACGATTTTTGGGAAGTTAGGATGCCTATCGCTTTTAGAGAATATTTATCGGCAATTTGGTCAGCTAATCTCTTTTTATTAGCTTATATCGCTGTTAATCTCTCGCTTATTCCCTTTTGTCTCTCCCCTGGCGGAGAATCGGGGGGAAATCTAGATAAATTAAAGGTTTCAGCGATTCCGATCGAGACAATTCCCGCTTAGAATAATGCAGTGGAATATATAGCCAATGAGGATTTGAGGCATTATTTAGTGATCTCGATCCTGGTGAGTCCTCAACAGGGGAACCATAAACTACTGACAACCACCCTAAACTCAGAAAAACCGCAAAACAAGGAGTTAGCGCATGAATAAAGGTGAATTAATCGATCAAATCGCTCTCAAAGCCTCTGTCACCAAAAAACAAGCAGATGCTGTTCTCACTGCCGCCATCGAAACCATTATCGAAGCGGTTTCTGAGGGGGACAAAGTAACCCTAGTAGGATTCGGTTCCTTCGAGGCCCGGGAACGTCAGGCCAGGGAAGGACGCAACCCAAAAACCGGCGATAAGATGGAGATTCCGGCCACTCGCGTCCCGGCTTTCTCGGCGGGTAAACTGTTTAAAGACAGAGTAGCCCCGGATAAGGAATAATTACTGTTGAGTTTCGTTCGCTGTAAGTCTTTTGCCTAGACCTAAACATGGTGGTAATCTTGACTGGGCGGCCGCAATTGCTGGCTGTCCGGTTTCCTCTATTCTCGATTTTTCTGCCAGTATCAACCCCCTCGGTCCGCCAGAAAGCGCCCTAACCGCTATTAAAAGCCATTTAACCAGTCTGACTCGTTATCCTGACCCCACGTATTGGCAGTTGCGTTCTGCCCTCGCTCAATGGCATGATATCGGGCCGGATTGGATTCTCCCCGGCAATGGTGCGGCCGAGTTATTAACCTGGGCCGGTCGGGAATTAGCAGCATTTGATAGTGTTTATGTACTAGCACCCGCTTTTAACGATTACGAACGGGCTTTAAAAAGTTTTGGGGGGAAAATCTGCAAACATTCCCTAGATTTAACCAGTTTAAAGCCGGTTAATCCCAAAAAACAAGGCTTATTACTCAATAATCCCCACAATCCCACGGGGAAACTCTGGACGGTGGCGGCCATTCGTCCCTATCTATCGCAATTTGGTTTGGTGGTAGTGGATGAAGCTTTTATGGATTTTTTACCCCCGCCACAACAGGAGAGTTTAATATCTCTGTTGCCAGAATATCCTAATCTCGTGATTTTGCGTTCCCTAACTAAATTTTACAGTCTCCCCGGTTTACGTTTAGGATACGTCCTCGCTCATCCCGATCGCCTGTTACAATGGCAAAGATGGCGCGATCCTTGGTCAGTGAATAACTTGGCTGTGGTTGCCGCTATTGCGGCAATTGAAGATAGGGATTTTCAACAACAAACTTGGGACTGGTTAACAGCAGCCCGCGAGGATTTATGGCAGGGATTAGCTAATTTTCCGCAATTACAGCCCCAAACCAGTGCCGCTAACTTCCTCTTAGTACAATCTCAATCTTCCTGTTTACCCCTACAGGAAGCTTTATTAAAATATCATCGAATTTTCATCCGCGATTGTCTCAGTTTCCCCGAATTGGGCAGCAATTATTTTCGGGTCGCTGTCCGTTTACCGGCAGAAAATCAACGATTATTATCGGCTTTAGAGAGTATTTTAGCCGCGTCTGATACTAAATCCGTTGAGTAACGCACAGAAAACGGGTTTCTCGGAGAAACCCGTTTTCTACTCATGCAAATTAACAACAAAAAGGCTCCCGCCAACTAGACGGGAGCCGCTGCCATCGAACTAACAGAAATTAGTCGAGGTCGGGCATTGCCAATGCGGGTTCAGTCTCGCGGTCAATTCCTTTCTCGAAACCAGCGGCGGCGGCGCGAGCGCGTCCAGCGTGCCAGAGGTGTCCAATCAGGAAGAAGAAGGCGAGGGTGAAGTGAGAGGTGGCCAACCAAGCGCGAGGAGACACATAGTTAAAGGAGTTAACGTCAGTGATAACGCCACCTACAGAGTTCAAGGAACCTAAAGGAGCGTGGGTCATGTATTCAGCCGCGCGGCGCACTTGCCAGGGTTGTACGTCATTTCTGATTTTGTCGAGGTCTAAACCGTTAGGACCGCGGAGGGGTTCTAACCAGGGACCGCGGAAATCCCAGAAACGCATGGTTTCACCACCGAAGATGATTTCGCCAGTGGGAGAACGCATCAGGTATTTACCTAGACCGGTGGGGCCTTGGGCAGAAGCGACGTTAGCACCTAAGCGTTGGTCACGCACCAAGAAGGTGAAAGCTTGAGCTTGGGAAGCTTCCATACCGGTCGGACCGTAGAATTCACTGGGATAGGCGGTGTTGTTAAACCAAACGTAAACGGCGGCGATAAAGCCCATCATGGAAAGAGCGCCCAAACTGTAGGACAGATAGGCTTCTCCAGACCAGATGAAAGCGCGACGCGCCCAAGCAAAAGGTTTGGTGAGAATGTGCCAGATACCGCCAGCGATACAGATTAAGCCAATCCAGATGTGACCGCCGATGATATCTTCCATGTTGTTGACGCTGATAATCCAGCCTTCGCCACCGAAGGGAGCTTTGGTCAGATAACCAAAGATAACTGCGGGGTTGAGGGTAGGATTAGTGATGACGCGGACATCACCGCCACCGGGAGCCCAGGTATCATAGACACCGCCAAAGAACATGGCTTTAAATACCAACAACAGCGCACCACAACCCAAGAGAATCAGGTGATAACCGATGATGTTGGTCATTTGGTTTTTGTCTTTCCAGTCGTAACCGAAGAAATTAGAGTATTCCTCTAGGGTTTCCGGTCCGCGGATAGCGTGGTAGATACCACCAAAACCGAGTACAGCCGAAGAAATTAAGTGCAGAACACCGGCGACGAAGTAGGGGAAGGTATCGACTACTTCACCACCAGGACCGACCCCAAAACCGAGGGTAGCTAAGTGGGGAAGCAGGATTAAACCCTGTTCGTACATCGGTTTTTCGGGGATAAAGTGGGCGGTTTCAAACAGGGTCATTGCCCCGGCCCAGAAAACGATTAAACCAGCGTGGGCGACGTGAGCGCCGAGCAGTTTACCGGAGAGGTTGATAAGACGAGCGTTACCAGACCACCAAGCGAAGCCAGTGGAACTTTGGTCACGACCAGTAGCGGTAGGGATATTAGAGAGCGTTACCACGCGGGAGAACCTCCTCAGGGAAGATAAAGTTTTCGTGGGGTTGGTCTTGGGGAGCCATCCAAGCTCTCAGACCTTCGTTAAGCAGAATATTTTTAGTGTAGAAGGTTTCAAATTCCGGGTCTTCCGCCGCTCTCAATTCCTGAGAAACGAAGTCA
>NZ_JAPZSR010000476.1:0-2839 GCF_027531875.1 Microcystis sp. LE19-84.1B
GTCTCGGTTAGATATATTTCTACTTGCGCTTTTTCTTCTGGAGGGATGTTTAACATGAAATTTTTCCGATTTTTTCTCTCTATTCTCTCATAATTCTCTCAATGAGTATTTATACTCGCTCTTAAGTGGGATGCACCCATCGCCGCAGTCTTCTTGATTCTGAAGTATGGGAACAAGTTAAACAAGTCTTACCTTCATTAAATCTAGAGCCTAAAGAGGCTAATTCTATCGTTGATGAAATCGTCAAACGCAGTGGATTATTGCTTCGCATTGATGGCGGACAGCGTTATTATTTTCCTCATCTCACTCTACAAGAATATTTCGTAGCAGCAGCTTTAACAGACAAACAAGCTGAATTAATTAAAAAATGGCAAAATGCTCCTAGCGACTGGCTAGAAATTGTCAAGTTATGGTGTGGATTGGCAAACAATAGTACGGCTTTAATTACGGCGGTATATCAACAAGATCCACTGACAGCATTTGAATGTCTAGCAGATGCTCAAGAAGTAACACCAGAAGTTGCTCAGGAGATTATAGATTATTTTAAAACACAATTGAGAACCGATGAATCAATTTGTAGTGCTTTTGGCTCAGTCGCCGCCGATTTGCGTCGTCCCAGAGGGAAAGCATTATTCGATTTTTTAGTTGCTAGTTTAGATAATTCAGCCAGCCAAAAAGCAGCGGCTCAAGCCTTATCCGCCACTAATTTGCCTCAAGCAGTAGAAAAATTAGTTATTTACTATGATCCCAATCAACCCCATTTTATAGAAGTGCGAGAAGCGTTGATCAGAATGGGAGGTTTAGCAGTCAATCAACTAGAATCTTTAGCTCGAAAAGGCTCTATAGAAGCAATGGATGATCTAGTTAAAATTGCCATACCAGAAGCGGCTGAGGCACTTGCAAGATTGCAGGAAGATCCGAACTTAAGCGGAAAAGTAAGTTTTCGACTTGCAGCACTGTTGAACGAGTTAGAAGATAGTCAAGCTGAACGCAATCGCACTCTATCATAAAGGAAAACTAATGCTATTCAGATTCATTCGCCGACTAAAAAATCGAGCCGTAAAACAAAAGCGCCAGCCACAAGAGGTAATCGAAACAGACTTAAATTGGATTTGGCAACCTTTTGAAAATTCAAGCACTTTGCAGTTCTCTGCTACTGTCAAGAAAATTGCTGCTGCAATTATTGGAAGCTCTGCTGATGATATTCCTAAAATCACTTTTGAACTCGATCCTCGGTTAGTCATTCCTTTATGTGCGATTCAGTTACAAGATGAAATTAATCTGACTCAATTAAGTTCTTTTAAAAATGAATTAGAATCAGTTTCAATTAAAAATTTAGCTGCTAAAATAGAGTTTGTTGATCGAGTTTTAAGTAAAATCAATCCAAAGCAGCGTTGGTTATATTTATTTAATAGTCTGACACCTGAATTACAATTTGCCTTACTGTCTCGCTTAATCAACTGCCGCCGCCCCACAAGAAACGACTGGCGCAATCTTTTTAAGAAGATAGAATATCAGTTTAAAAAAAGCCGAGAATATCTAATTGTTTTAACTATTGTCTTCTTGCTTTCTCTTGGATCTTTAATTGAAATATTCGCTATCATGTACAGTCAGCCAAAAAGTTGGGTTAATGGCTTGATGGCAATCACAATTGCTGTTGTGCTGTATTTTTTGATAGTTTTATGGCGAGAAATTATACTCGAAAAAGATAAATCAGAGCCAACTTCATTGATGCAATTGGGCTTACTGGGACCCTGGACGTTTTGCCGAGAATGGTATCGACAACTCAGAAAAAACCTACTTTGGGCAGGGGTGACAGAGTATGAGCTTGCGGATGTGAATGCGGCTGTGGCCGTGGTTGTGGCTGTGGTTGGGACTGTTTTTGTGCCTGTGGTTGGGGCTGTGGTTGTGGCTGTGGTTGGGTCTAGAGCTTGGTTTATAGCTGTAGTTGGGGCTGTGGTTGGGGCTATGTATGGGGCTATGTATGGGGCTGCTTTGGTTGGGGCTGGCTCTAAATCTAAATTTGGAATCTGGGGCGCGGCTGTGTCGGTTGGGATTGTGGCTGTGTATTGGGCTGTGGTTGGGTCTATATATGGGGCTGGTTTGGTTGGGTTTATAGATGGGTTTTGGGCGGTGACTGGGGCTTGGTTTGGCGCTGTAGCTGGGTTTTGGGCTGTAGCTGGGTTTATAACTGTGGTTTGGGCTGTAGCTTTGGTTTCGGCTGTAGTTTGGGCTGTGGTTGTGGCGGTGACTGGGGTGGTGGTGGTGGCTGGATCCGTTGGGGCGGCGGCTGTAGCTGTCGCGGTGGCTGGCGCGGTGGCTGGGGTTATTGTCTTTGGTTTGGGAATTTGGTATCTGGCTAAAGAAAAAACAGATTTAGGATGGGTGCGATTCTTGTCGATATTGGCTTTTCCCTGGTTTTGTTGGTTGCCCATTGTATTTGGGTTTACCTCTTTTGCTCTGTATCATCGCCTATCTTGGGAATGGCAATCAATATCCCTATTTTGGCTAGTTATCTTCGGATTTTGTACTGTCCTTTGGGTGCGAGGTAAAAAATTAGAAGAAAAAGCCCGCAACCCCCTCAGAGGCGTTTTAGATGGGCAGTGATAGTCCCCCAAACAGTAGTAAACTTGACGATGTTATAGAAATTCTTCTACTGTTGAGATACAGTGAACAGTAAGCAATGAAATGATAACTGATAAGGGACTTGCGCTTTGATAATGTACCTTTTGGGCGAACGCAGTTCGCCCCTACATTGTGGACAAAATCCGTTACTGTAGGGGCGCAAAGCTTGCGCCCTCCGATCGATTGGGATATTATTCCCACGCAAGTCCCTAAG
>NZ_JAPZSR010000154.1:0-1227 GCF_027531875.1 Microcystis sp. LE19-84.1B
GCTTCGCCCCTACAGGACACGGGCCGATGAAGACGCAAGGTTTTGAACGACGATTCTCTCAAAATCTTGCACCTGTGAGAGCAAAACAGAACCCTAAAACCCTTACCTCGTCTATATTTCACATTTATTCAGCATACCCTATATAGATGGCCGAGGTCCGAACGGGTGTGGGGTGTAGGGAAAGAAACCTCTTTCATCTGTGGGGGTGAAAATTTTTTCATCGGGACTGACTCCTAACCCCACGAAAAGCTTTTTCGGCAAACCCCATCTAATTGTGTGTTGGGTTTCCTTAGGTCAATCCAGTTAGAAAATTAATCGCAGTAACGCACCAATTTAATGACAAAGTTGGTGCGTGGGGCGCGGATTGTTAATTTTGGTTTTTCATCAAAATTAGTAACCGTCTAACGCACCCTACAAGATTAGGCGATCGCAAGATGATGCGATCGCACTCAACTTAATATCAACAGACTTTCTGTTTCACTATCAAAAAATTCAACAATAATTAAAAAATAACCTCTTAAAATTTCGATAATTTTTGCAGTGGGACTATTGCCAATACGAAGATAGATAAATTTGGGTGGATGACCATATAATAGACTGCGCTGATGAAAATCGGAGTCTTTAGAGACAATTCCAAAATCCTTGAATTTGGCAAATTCCCAGATAAGTGTATCATCAGTATTTATCATTCCTAAAGTCTTGACGTGCTGAGAATCAGAATATAAATCAATTATTTTATCAATAATCCGATCTGACAAATTTTCATCTAATAACAGTTTCATAAAGAGGTGATAAATAATTTTTTCTCTCGATCAGCAGCAAAAGCCAAACAAGCTTTGATATCCTCGGAAGTTAATTCTGAAAAATCCTCAATAATTTCTGCTTCTGTCATTCCTGCTGCTAAATATTCTAGAATATCGTACACAGTTATACGCATTCCTCGAATGCAGGGTTTTCCGCTTCGTTTTCCAGGTTCAATGGTAATAATGTTTTGGTAACTCATAATGCTTTAATTATTTTGACCTTCCCAATTATATCTTATTCGATGACAGAGATCGCACTCCACCCCACCGACAAGAACGATCACGGGAGCATCTCACTTATGCAATGAGTATTAATACTTAGAGCCGTCAAAAACTAGAAAATCTTCAACTTGATCACAAAGAGAAATGAGATTATAATAGTTATAACTTACAATTCAGAATAGCTCTCGATGGGAGGAATAAT
>NZ_JAPZSR010000257.1:0-1705 GCF_027531875.1 Microcystis sp. LE19-84.1B
ATTAGGGGTCGAGAAAATCGTCACCGACCTCCCCTCCCATTCAGAACCGTGCATGAGACTTTCACCTCACACGGCTCCTAGTTTGATTGTTCCCTTGTTAAGGATACAGCTTGACTTCTTTTGGTTTGGTCTAGTATTATCTACTATGTTAACATGGGTAGATGGTTCTAGGCTTCCATCAGATGCCGATTTATCATCGTGACAGTGGCGGTGTAGTAATTGAAGGTTCTTGTATTCATCCTTTCCGCCTAAGCTTAGAGGGTGAATGTGGTCAACTTCAATTAAATCCGATGGGGTGAAGTATTGTCCACATCGGCTACACTTGCCTTGTTGCTTTTTGAGTAGTTTGGCTACTCTTGTAGGTGTGTCGATTGCTTGTCCTCGTCTGGTTGCCCAGTAAGTCCAATTTCCGTCATAAGGTGAAGCGTCGGGGCGAACTAGGGTATGTCTGACAATTGGTGTCCAGTTATGTTTCCATAAATGAAGACCGTCTTTGGTTTGAAATAACCAAGATTCGTGTCTTTCTTTCCCTTTGCTGAGTTTGATTGTTCCCGGTCTAAAGTAGTTTCTCAGCTTTTTGTAGTTCGCTTTACCGCATCTTGATACTGTCCATGCCCTTAACATTAACCAGATTGTGGAATCTAGTTTTGTGAAGGTATCCATAGATACTACTCCTGAATAGTAGTTTGCCCATCCTCTAATGATTGGGTTTAATTGTCTAATCAGGGCTGATTGAGGTGCTGTTTTATGTTTTTTAATTACACCTTTAATCACTTCTATGTGGGCTTTAACTGCTTTTTGGCTAGGTTTAATGTGGGTTAGGAATGTTTTGGGTATTCCTTTTGTTATTTCACCTGCTTTGTATTTTCCTGCTGGATATTGTCTGATATTGAATCCTAGAAAATCAAAACCAGGTTCTTCCGTTTTCCCATTATATTCAATGGGGTTAAGTGTGTGACATACTCTGGTTTTTTCTGGTTTGAGTTCTAATCCTATCGGTTTTAACCATTCGGAAATAGCAGTCTTGCACTGTTCAATGATTTCGAGTGAAGGTGAAATCACTACGAAGTCATCGGCGTACCTTATTAAAACAGCTTGATTTATATTATTCTTTTTGGGGAATAGTGCTTCAATCAGTCTAGCCATTCCATCCAGTGCGATGTTGGCTAGTAGTGGACTTATTACCCCTCCTTGTGGTGTCCCGGTTTCTGTTTCTTCAAATACGCCGTTATCCAATACTCCTGCTTTAAGCCATTGTTTGATGTCTCTTTTAAGGGAGCTTGGACAATGAATCTTTGACAGTAAAAAGTCGTGATTAATTCGGTCAAAACACTTGGCAATATCAGCATCTAATACAAAGTAGCTACCTTGATTAATGGTGATGTATATCTTTGATATTGCATCATGGGCAGACCTTCCCGGTCGGAAACCGTAGCTGGTTCCTTCCATTTTTGACTCCCATTCTGGTTCAAGTGCCGATTTAATCAACGCTTGTCTAGCTCTATCTTTAATGGTCGGTATTCCTAAGGGACGTTTTTCATCCCTGCCGGGTTTAGGAATCCACACCCTTCTTAACGGTTTTGCTTTCAGTGTTCCTTTGATTTCTTCGGTTAGATTTAGCCTTTGTTCTGGGGATACTGCTATCATTCCATCGACTCCTGCTGTTTTCTTTCCTTGATTGTCTTGGGTTACTTTGCGGACTGCT
>NZ_JAPZSR010000305.1:0-5072 GCF_027531875.1 Microcystis sp. LE19-84.1B
TATCATACTTTGTGCTTTTTGTCAAAAAAACTTTTTTTTTGCAATAAAACTACATAAAAAAAAGATCATCGTTGTGGGTGAAATTGACTGATTTACCCGTCTTAATTAGGATCACCTTCTAGGTGTGGCAAGGGTTTCAACCATTGCTGCCCAAAAAAGCACAGAATAACCCATTATGAAATTCTATCAAATCGCTGTAACCAGCATAACGTCGTTGTTAAATAAAAATCTTTCTCAATTAATTCTTAAGAATTTATAAATATTGCGAAATGTTAATTTAAATATTCTCAAGTTTTTGCAGTCAATAAATAATTTTTACTTATCTTTGTCGGAAAATAGAACTCCTGCAAAAATCCAACATCTACCATGGGGTTAGGAGTCAGTTATCAGTTATCAGTTATCAGTTATCAGTGAGAAGGGGATAGGAAAATGGGGGAATAGGGTAATGGGGAGATAGAGTAATTTCCACTAAAACCCTAAAACCCTAAAACCCTAAAACCCTAAAACCCTAAAACCCTACACCCCACACCCCACATCCGACACCCCACCTGCCCCCCGACCCCCCCGATGTCGGGGGGGTTGGGGGGGTCACACCCGACACCCCACTTATTCAACAAAGATGAAAGAATCATGGCGAGAACGTCTGAATATCTCTCGAATAGCGATTAATGCACCGAGGTTAACCATTGCCTTCTGGTTAGCGGTGGCCATGGCGGGAATTTTGGCTTTTAGTTCCCTAAAATACGCTCTTTTCCCCGATATCAGCTTTCCAGTCGTAATAATTAACGCCCAAGCGGATTTAGCTACTGCTATCACCACGGAACAGCAATTAACTAAACCCCTAGAAAATCCTCTTTTCTCTCTCCCCGGTCGTCGTGATATTTCCTCGACTACTTCCTCCGGACAGTCAGTAATCAGCATTTTCTTTAAAATTGGCACAAATTTAGACAAGGCCACCGCAGCAGTTAAACAGGCTATCTCGCAAGTCCCTTTACCCCCTCAAGCTACCACAGAAGTTATCCCCGTTGATTTAAATGAGTCGGCAACAGTTACCTATGCGCTGGTGAGTGAGCAGAAAACTCTGGAAGAATTAAGCCAAATCGCCCAAGATAATTTAATTACGCCCTTAAAAGCTCTCCCAGGTACGGCTAAAGTTAATTTACTCGGTCAAGGTACAGTTAGGGAAGATAATCCCCATAAAAGTTTAACCCGACCATTACCCACGCTGGTGCGTTTTAATGGCCAAGAAGCAATCGCAGTGCAGGTAATCAAAAAAGGTGCAGCCAATAGTCTCGATCTGGCCGCTCAAGCAGAAAAACGGGTTAAAGACATAGCACAAAAACTGCCCGATGTCAAGATAATTTTAGCTGAAACCCAAGCGGAATATATTCGCGCTGCCCTACAAGGCACGATCGATGATTTACTTTTGGCAGTTTTGCTGTCGGTGCTGGTGATATTGATATTTTTAGGCAGTTTCGCCGCTACAATCATTTCTGCTCTGGTTATCCCCCTATCTCTTTTGGGGACTTTCATTATCATGGCCATCTATGGGTTTAATCTGGAAACCCTGACGCTGCTGGCTCTCGCTTTGGTGATTGGCATTGTCGTGGATGATGCGATCGTGGATGTGGAGAATATTTCCCGTTTAATCGACGCGGGGGAAACCCCGAAAAATGCGGCACTCAAGGGGACAAGGGAGATCGGATTAGCTGTGACTGCTTCCACTTTAACCATTGTTGCCGTGTTTATACCCGTGGCTTTTATGGGGGGTGCGGTGGGACAGTTTTTCCAACCCTTCGGTTTAACTGTCTCGGCTGCGGTGATTTTTTCTCTGTTGATCGCCAGAACTTTATCGCCGGTTTTGGCAGTATATTGGCTGAAACCGCAGTCACAGGCAAAAATGACGAAACAAAAGCGACCGATTGAGAATGCCTATGGTCGGCTCTTAAACTGGTCACTGCGTCATCGTTTGCTGGTCATTGCTATTGCTCTAATTACCTTTTTGGCGGGTATTGCCCTGATTCCTTTTATTTCTAGGGGATTTATTCCCCGACTCGATCGCGGCGAGTTTAATCTGGTTTATACTTCTCCTTTGCCGAAAATAACGCAAATTAGCCCTAATAAACCGACGGCTAAGAGTTCTAGTGATAGTTTCGCTTGGATTTCCCAGTTAGCGAGTTCTCCCGAAAGTTTTCTCCTGCGTCGCACTATCCGCGATGGCAGCAAATTAGAAGCGCCAATTTTGCGGGATGGGGAAGTGGAATCGACTTTTCTGATCGCCGGTTTACGGGGTGAGCCGAATCGAGGCAAAATTCACGTTACACTGAAGAGCGATCGTAAATCTCACACCAGTGCCGTGCAGCAACGGATTCGGCAAATTTTACCGCCAATTAGAGGGGTGAATGTCAGTGTCGAGGACATTCCTTTTGTGCAGACGGAAGCGGAAAAGCCGATCCAAATTGCGATTAAAAGCAATGATTTGCAGCTATTGCGCGATAGTGCCGAGAAATTGCGGGTTGAGGCTGCTAAAATCGCCGGTTTAAAGGATATTTCCCTATCATCTAGATTAAATGAGCGGGGGGATTTTTTGGCGATCGAGCGTTTAAATGGTCAACAGGCGATTTTTCTCAGTGCTAATCTCAGTCCGGATTTAGGATTAGAAGATGCGGCGATTAAAATTGAAGCGATTCCTTTACCGGAAGGGATAACTTTACAGCGTTGGGGTACTTCTTCTCAAAGTAGCGATGTTTTGGGCAGTTTTGGTCGCACTTTAATCCTAGCGACAATTTTAATGTTAGGAGTTTTATGGCTATTATTCAGAAGACTGTTAGAAACTATCGTCATCGCTTTATGTTTACCTTTAGCGATTGTGGGGGCAATGTTGGGGTTATTGGTAACGGGTAGTGAGTTTAGTATGATTTCTCTGATCGGGTTTATCTTCCTCTTGGGATTACTCGATAAGAACGCTGTGTTATTGCTGGATTATACTAACCAATTGCGTCAACAGGGTTGGAGTCGGGAGGAAGCGGTTTTAGAAACGGGAATGATTAGGTTAAGACCGATTTTAATGACCACTTGTTCGACAATTTTAGGCATGATTCCGCTCGCTTTGGGATTGGGTACCGGTGCGGAATTGCGGCAACCCATGGCGATGGTAATTGTGGGAGGTTTAGTCACTTCTTCCCTGTTGAGTTTAATTGTTGTGCCTGTGTTATATCTAAGTTTAGAGGATGTTTGGAACCAGATTAAAGCCGGTCAAAAGTAGCTAGTTTTACCGTTTTGGCTTCTGATTGCTATAGAGTCGTTTGAATTCTTTTTGTTGTTGATTATGATCGACAATTGGCTCAGGATAACCACAACGATGTCTTTCTAAGCGGGGGATTTTCCCGGTTACTAGATATTCCGTATGTACGGAAGCTAATTCCGGCAACCATTGACGAATATATTCCCCTTCTGGATCGAATTTTTGTGTCTGACTAGCGGGGTTAAAAATTCTTAAAGGTTTCGGATCCATGCCACTAGAGGCACTCCACTGCCAACCACCATTATTAGCGGCTAAATCGCCATCAAAAAGTTTCTGCATGAAGTATTTTTCGCCTTTTTGCCAGTTAATAATTAAATCTTTGGTTAAAAAACTCGCCACGATCATGCGACAACGATTGTGCATCCATCCCGTTTCATTTAATTGTCGCATTGCCGCGTCAACGATCGGATAGCCGGTTTTTCCCTGGCACCAAGCTTGAAAATGTTCTTCGTTATCCTGCCAAGGAAAATGACGAAATTCTTTTCTATAAGCACCGACCGCCAATTCTGGGAAAAAATAGAGACAATGCTGGTAAAATTCCCGCCAAGCTAACTCTTGCTGCCAAGTGATAATACTATCTTTTGCTTCCTGAGCGCGGCAATTTTCTAATAACTCTAGGGTTGCCGTCCAAATCGTGCGAATGCCAATCGCCCCAAATTTTAAAGCGGCACTCAAGCGCGAGGTGCCATCAAAAGCGGGGAAGTTACGATCTTCTTGATAATTGTTAATAACCCCTTGACAAAATTCTTCTAATCTGCTATTGGCGGCTTTTTCTCCGGGGGTGAGGGGTAAGGGGTTTTGCCAAGTAAAACCTAAATTTTCTAGGGTTGGTAAGTTAATAGTTTCTGTGAGTTTCTCCCCCTCATTTTCGTCTAATCCTTGCAGGGTTTCTAGGGTTGTGGGGCTGGCTTTGGCTAATTGGCTCCAATTTTTCCAAAAAGGAGTATATACGGTGTAGGGGCTTTTTGAGAGGGTGAGGACTTGCCCTGGAGCGTGGAGAAGTTGATCCCAGAAGGTTTCTACTTCAATTCCTTTTGTTTGTAAAGCGGCGATTACCTGTTGATCCCGTTGACGCGCATAGGGTTCGATATCGAGGTTAAAAAAAACTGCTTTTGCCGATAAATTGCCGGCTAAGTTGACGAGTGTTTGACTGGGGTTGCCGCGAATAATCAGTAATTGACTACCTTTTTGGCGATAATTTTTTTCTAATTCCTCTAGACAACCGAGGAGATAGGCAACTCTAGCCGGGGCGATATCATCCCCTTCTAAAATAGCAGGATCGAGGCAGAAAACCCCGATAATTTTCGGACTACGCTCCCTAGCTTTACTCAGTCCAATATTATCCGAGAGACGTAAATCGCGACGATGCCAGAAAAGGATTAGATTTGACATAAATAAGCTGCCCGCGCATTTAAATTGCTGGTTGAGATGAGGCAAGAGGCAAGAGGCAAGCCCCCCGACGTCGGGGGGGGTTGGGGGGGCGGGGAAAATTCGGCTAATCTAAGGATAGGCGGTTTAAATGCGTCTTAGCTCACTCTTTACTGTAATTATAAGACAGTGGATCAAGAATAATTGTCTAATTTTACAATCTAGCTGTGATTGGCAGTTAGTTTATTGACAAAATCTCGATGTTCTGCTGTTTCTAACCCCCGCTGCAAAATCACTAAAACTTTTCCTAAGTCGCCCATTAATAAAGCGTTTTTATCTAGCCATAAACCGGGGAAGATTTGGGAGCGCATTATGCCATCACTATCGGGTTCTAGTTTAA
>NZ_JAPZSR010000219.1:0-3566 GCF_027531875.1 Microcystis sp. LE19-84.1B
TATCCGATGACTTTGTAAGAGCAGGATTAGGATCTGTAAGGTCAAATAGCTCGCCTCGCTAAGGTTCGCCTGTAAACAAGCCTGATAGAATGAAGGTAACATTTTAAAATTTTGAGTGGTTGTCCTAACCACTCTATTTCTGGTTCTTCGGTTTTTGTTATGCAATGGACGGGGTTATAAGGAATGAAACCCTTATAGAGAGAGACATTGCCGCAATTTTTGTCAATTGTTTGCGATCTGGAGCGAACTAATCAATTAAATCTCTTGCCAGATAAGGATTTAGTCGATTTATGCCCCCAGAGCGAACCATACCAAGTCCCGAAAAGCCGTTAACAGTTTTCCTGCAAATAAGTAGTAAGAATTTTACCTAATAATTCCATTTGTTCATTGATCGCAATCTGTTCATTGCACCACAGGCGCTCTAATATTAGTCCATTAATAACGCTGACAACTAACCAAGCTACACTCGGATCGCTAATACCTAAAATCTTGATTACTGCCTGATGATAGCGGCGATCAACGCGCTCAAAAAGTTGACTACGACTCAGTTCTTCTCGTCCTTGGTATTGAGAATAATCAATCCATAAGAATAATTGTTTGATGCAGGAATCCTCGCGATTAGTCATAAATTGTCCGAGAATTTTTAGCTTTTCTATCAGGGTTTTTCCTCGATCAATCTCAGCTTTAGCTAATAAAACATCCTCTCGGCACATCTCCTCGACTAATTGCTCGAAAAGTGCCGCTTTACTGGGAAAGTAGTGGTACAGCGTTCCCGTGGACACTCCCAATCCTTGCGCTAATTCTCTCGTCGTCATGTCAGCATAGCCTTTTTCGGCAAAGAGTTCGGCACTTTTTAAGAGGAGTTCTTTTCGGTATTGTTCTACATCTACTATCTTAGGCATAAGTTTAATATCGAACGTTCGTTATATTTTAGCTTAATATTACTATGAATGGGGAAATGGGCTGTCCCTTTGCCTGTATGCTAGAAAGAGGAGCTAATTCGTTATTGAGCGAGCTTTTTCGCAAGGATTGACAGTATGGGTAATATTCACGAGCAGTTATTAGAGGAATTAGCCGAAGTGGAGTGGAGTGACTTGATCCCCCATGCTCAAAGGGATGCGCTGATCCTGGTTTCCGATTCCCTCAATTTAATCGAAGTGGCAGAAGCGATCGCTGGTGATCAGGTTGCTCAAGTGCAGAATTGGATCGGGGAAAAACTACTAGAAAAACCGACACAAGAGCAGTTAAGCGATTGGAATTCCCATCCCGATAACCTTTTTAATACACTAATCGTGCAACCTTTTGTGTTAATTCAGACCATAGCTTAGATGAAAAAATAGGAATTGTTGAAAAACTTGGCTCTTCTAGAGTAGTTAGGGACTTGCGCTTTGATAATGTACCATCTGGCTGGTCTGGTTCTTCTAGAGAGCGATTTTCTGGCTGGGATATTATTCCTACGCAAGTCCCTTATGATGTATAGCAATTCAATTTGAGACGTAAATAAGTCCTGCTATGGTAAAATAGAGAAGTTGTGTCAAGAAATGAAAGAAAAAAGGATCTTCGTTACTTGGTCTGGTTCGATAGGGGGGCATAAATCGACTAAATCCTTATCTGGCAAGAGATAATTGATTAGTTCGCTCTAGATCAAAAACAATTGACAAAAATCCCCAAACATTGCTATGAAGATCCCTGTGCCGTGAAATAGTTGATAAACACTAGCGTTGTTTTGTACCATACCAGTCATTATTTCGACGATTATGACTAATTTCTCCAATCAAAGTCTAAGCAACCGCTCGTTTGCAGGAGAAAACCTTGCAGGAGCAAACTTTCGCAATGCCGATATTCGCGGTTGTGATTTCACCAATGCCAACCTCGAAGGAGCCGATTTTTCAGGTGTAAGGACAGGTAAAAGTCTCAGGCAACAGGTTATTCTGATTTCGTGTGTGATTACAGAAACACTTATTTCTATTGCAGTCGCTATCTTCGCCTTTGGGGTTTTGGCTACATTTATATTTGAAAAAATTTTTGCGAATGTAACCACATTTAACGGTTTATTTGCAGGATGTGTTGCGTTTGGGAGTGGGGTTTTATTGTGTTTTTTGTATTTATTATTTCGCCTGATTACAAAAACACACCATAAGGATTTGCCAATGGGTCAATCCATAGTTGCTGTGTTTGTGGGAGTAATTATAATTTTAGGAAAGATGGGATTTGGAGAATTTATAAAAGGGAATATTTTTGGAGGAATTTTTTACTTTAGTCTAGCCATATTTTGCAGTTGGCTAACATGGTTTGGAATTGTATTGGCAGTTCGTACATTTCAACGAGCAACAGGAACATCGTTCACCAAGGCAAATCTTTCCTACGCTCAGTTTATTCAATCCACGTTAACTGGTTGTGACTTTTCCAATTCTGATATCAGTAACGCTAAATTTTACAAAGCAAACTTACGAAATTCTGTTTTAACTAACATCAATGCTGACGGTACAGATTTTTCAGGTGCAATCTTTAAGGGAGCGTACATTCAGAATTGTAGAATCAATGATAATACAAAATTCGATGATGTTATTTGGAGTAGAAAAGCAAAGACTGGATGGCTTGATTTCTCCAATCAAGATCTACGGAATTACTCATTTAAAGATGATCAAAACTTAGTAGGAGCAAACTTTCGCAATGCCGATATTCGCGGTTGTGATTTCACCAATGCCAACCTTGAAGGAGCCAATTTTTCAGGTGTGAAGGCGGGACGAAGCCGCACTCAAGAAATTATTTTAATGGCAGTTGTCTTTGGGATTCTGATTCAGGGAGTGTTTGCTAGTGCGGTAGCGTTTAAGTTTGTAAATGCTTCTTTAATTGAGTTTGCTGGTGCAGTTGTGGGTTCTCTTATATTTTCATTGGGAATCACTTTTACATTTTTGTTCATATTCTCGTTAGCACCAATATTTGATAATGTGCTATCGGTATTACTTTTTTCTCCGGTTATGTATGTGGCTATGGATGGGTTCGCATTTGCGTCAATAGCTACGTTTAATGAATTTACAAAAGGAAGCTTTCTTTGGGGAATTTTTATTGCTGTTATAGCCTTATTTCTTGCGTTGGTGTTATATTTCATCTTCTATGGAATAATTTTAGAATTTCAGAAGATATTGGGGACATCCTTTAGTAAAACAAACTTGTTAGATGCTCAGTTTAGTCAATCCATACTAAGTAATTGTGACTTTTCTAATTCTGACCTCACAAATGCTACATTCCACCGCGCAAAACTACAAAATGTTAACCTCGCTAATGCTAAAGCTCACGGAACGGATTTTTCGAGAGCAAAGTTCAAAAATATCAATATTCAAAATTGGAGTATTGATGCGGATACCAATTTCAATGATGCCATTTTGAGTCAAGAGCTTATTACTACATTGCTTGACTCCTCTAACTGAGAGGGGGACAAGCGAGCTAGAAGGTAGATAGGGCAAGCGATATAGCTCTTTGTCCTTTGATGTAATCCTTCAACCGATAGCGGCTAATTTGCATTAGCTCTTCTATATTTTTTTGGAACATTTGATGTAGCTGTA
>NZ_JAPZSR010000026.1:0-1847 GCF_027531875.1 Microcystis sp. LE19-84.1B
TTTCCCACCATTTTAAATGTGGAGCATCCCCAA
The DNA here is from genome assembly GCF_027531875.1 of Microcystis sp. LE19-84.1B. Classification (NCBI taxonomy): domain Bacteria; kingdom Bacillati; phylum Cyanobacteriota; class Cyanophyceae; order Chroococcales; family Microcystaceae; genus Microcystis; species Microcystis sp. LE19-84.1B. The sequence goes on from NZ_JAPZSR010000026.1 coordinate 34, forward strand.
TTTTTCCCTCGTTTAAACCGTTGTGCCGAACGTAATTTACAATTAAAAGCGATCGATGAAAGTAGCGCTCCCCAATGGCTAAAAACAATGCGTAAGCTACCCTTACAGCTAGGTATCGTCGGGGATCTCCTGCGATTGTATCTGATTAAACCCATAGATGCAGAAGCCACCAGAGAAATGGTACTTTAATCAGTTATCAGTTATCAGTTATCAGTTATCAGTTATCAGTTATCAGTTATCAGTTATCAGTTATCAGTTATCAGTTATCAGTTATCAGTTATCAGTTATCAGTTCACAGCAAAAAACTCCCCAATTTCCAATTCATAATTCATAATTCCCACACCCTACACCCTACACCCTACACCCTACTTCCCCACTTCCCCACTTCCCCCACTTCCCCACTTCCCCACTTCCCCACTTCCCCACTTCCCCACTTCCCCCACTTCCCCACTTCCCCACTTCCCCAAAAAATCAAAAGCGCAAGGTTTCCGAGAGAACATTTCCCTGCCACCTTCCGCTAGAGTATGATTAAAGCTGAGTTGTGAAATTGCCATTATCAGAGAAGTATGCAGGCGCACCCCGCATAATCTTCTAGACGGCGATTACTTGATCTGTTTGCCCCCACCAGAACAAGCTGCAAGAGTAGTACCAGTACCAGCAGCTGACCAAGTACCAGCCGCACTGATAGCCCCTGCACTGGGGTTAGTGGTTTGTTCACAGATAACGGCGGAGTAAACACCAGAGTCGGTTTGACCGACGGCAGATTCGTATTCTAGGATGTCATTAGTGTAAGTACTATTGGGAATAGCCGCATGGTTTGCACCAACTTGGCTGACAGAACCACCAATAACAGAAGCAAGAGTGCCAGTGCCACCATAGTACTGGCCAGTGAGTCCAATAGGTAAGTTAGAAACTTGGGTAAAGGTGGCGTTTTCCACGCGGTTAACTTGCTGGGCGCGGTTAACGGTACCGAGGTTGTTGCGAGCTTCCGCTTGTCTGCCTTTGGCTACCTGACCGAGGAGGTTGGGGAGAGCGATGGCGGCCAGTACACCGATGATGATAACAACAACTAGGAGTTCGATGAGGGTGAAACCTTTGTTACCGTTTTTTTTGTTGAGAGCTTGGATGAGTTTGAATTTGAAGGTAGAGTTCATGGGTATATCCTTTGGTAAGTGTTTTTTGTTCTCTATAAACAACTTACCCACCTGTTTCAGAAAACCTATCACCCTTGGAAAAATTTTTTTTGGGGAAGTGGGGTGGTGGGGGAACGGGGGAATGGGGGAATGGGGGAATGGGGGAATGGGGGAATGGGGTAGTGATGGGGTGATGGGGTGATGGGGTGGTGGGGTGGTGGGGTGGTGGGGTGATGGGGAATTTTCCTGAATTTAGGTTTGACAAGAGGTATTTATAAGGGAAAGTAAGAATCATCCATCAGGAAAGGGGAATTATGGTGCAAAAACCTAAGAAATTGCTGAACACCCATGAAGATCTAGAAGTTTATCTTGAATGTCGGGGTGAAGACCGTTCGGCTGAGCTCACGGCCGAAGCCCTCGCTTTTAGCGACGGGATGAAACCCCGACCAGTATAAAACAACGAAGCACGACATTTCGACACATTTCGACACATTTCGAGGGGCTTCGATGTAAAGGCTCAATGTAAGAGCTTCGATGTCAACTAAAATCTTGACAATCCGATGCTCTACAGGTTAACTTAAAATAAGTTGTTTGAGGTCGATAAACAATGATTGTCTTAGAAATGAAAGCCGTGGTCAAACCAAGTCAGTGTTCTGCCATTGATGAAGCTATTCGTACAGT
>NZ_JAPZSR010000043.1:0-4636 GCF_027531875.1 Microcystis sp. LE19-84.1B
TTAACTCAATTGTCTATCTTTTGGTATTAACTTATTTATGCCTTAAGTCCTTTCCTGTATGAATTTCAGCTACTTTTGAGCGTAGTTGCTCTCATCGAATTTTATTTTAAGTTAATTATTTGCATAACAATTCCCGAAGAGCCCGTTACCACCAGCAATGGGGTTAGGATTATCATAAGGAGCAAGAACAGATTGACTTGCGTTAGGAAGAGCAACAAAATTTAATTGACCTCCACCTGCTTGACTAATGAAGTCAATAATTGAGTTATTGCGAGTTGCAAAACCACTATGTTCTCCAATTAAAAATAGATCACCACCAACCTTCAAGTAAGAAAGATATTTTGTGACTTCAGGACTAGAAATTGCAGCATTATATCGGGTGTCCCAAATTTCAGAAAAACCAGTTATATCTGTTGGTAAACTGCTCGCTACTGTAGTCTTGAAACCAGCATCTTGCAAGAGTTTTGTTAAGTTATTGGTACTAGCAGAACTAGCCCCATTAACGATCAACACATTACCGCCCGCATTAGGTGTGTTAAACGACAGAGAATCTTGAATACTCAAAACATTGCCATTATCATCATAAGTAAATGAAGTAATATTACCTCTGGCATCTGTTTGTCGAGTAACCAGATTATCTTCATTCCGTTGCACAGCAGGTAATAAACCAACTTCATCAGAAGATGATACTATTTGCCCAGATTGATCAAGATTATTAACTATTTTCTTACCATTAGCATCTGTATAGGTAGAAGCAGCTTTTCCTAATTGGAAAGCAGGAGGCGCATTTACAGGATCAATAGTTTTATTTGGTGCATATAAACCTTGCACTTGTACAGGATCAAAATCTAATTGTGAACCATCTTTACGAATAGCTTTATCTGCTCTTCCTGCAAAATCATAGAATGTCTGTTCTTTATTTCCTCGCTTATCAACTTCAGAAATCATCAGATGATCTGCGTTATATTCCCAAGTCCGACTTGTACCATCGGGATCGGTAATTTTGATTAAATTACCATTAGTATCGTAGGTTAATTTAGTGCTACGACCAGCCGGATCTTTTATTTCTATAATTCTATTATTGCTGTAGGTAAAAGTAGTTTCTAAACCTACCGGATCAACCATTTTCATTAACCGGCGATTTTCATAGACATACTGAGTTTCATTACCAACGCGATCGCGCATTTTCGTTAACAGATTTTCCCCATTGAAACTATAAACGGTTTTATCTGTCATCGTGCGGCGGAAAGTACCATCATTTAAACGTTCTAAGGTGGAAAAATCGCCTACTGGTGAATCATAACTACCATCATCATTCTTTTCAAACAATAACTCGCTACCATCACCATCAATAATAATGACCGACTGATCAGCATTAACAACAATTTCCTGTAAACCAGCTAATCCCCAACCACTACCAAAAGCACTATTTACAGTATTAATATGTAGGAATTTACCCTTACTGGTAGAAGTAGAACCATTCAACTGATTATTATTTAATCGCATTAATCCAGTGGTTAAATCATAATCATAACGACCTGAATCTAAAGTTCTCAAATCTGCCTGTAGTGCAGCATCAATCTTCCCACCACCATTAGGAATTGACCAGAAATGTTCACCACCATTTAAGCCAAATTGACCACCAGCAAAACCAGGGACTTCTAACTTAAAATCACCCCGTTTAATTGTTAACTCAGCCATCAATCTAAGGGCAGAATCATTCGGCACATTGTTATAACCAAAATGCAGAATTGGTCTAGCATCCGCCCTTTCAGAATCATAACGTAAACTGATACCGCGATTAATTCCTAAAGATTGATAAGGTACTAAATCATGGGTTTCTATCACCGCACCTGAATGTAATTCTACTTCTGAAGTTCCTGGTACTTTTGCCTTACATTCATCACAACCATCATCTGGGTTGCGGTCATCAGCATCAGGATCATTAGGAGTTGGTGGGGGTGGTGCGAAGAAATGCCAACTACTATTACGAATACCACCTTCTATAGTTTCAATTACAGTTCCATCAGCACTAACTTGACCTGTACCCACATTATCAAATAATCCAGTTTGAGGATTAATAGACCATAAATCCATTTGTGTACCAGGGGCATATCCAGCGAGATTTGGTAAACTCAAAGGCGCAGGATTTGTAAATACCATTTCCCCTGGTTGAATAGTCACTACCAAATCAGGACGCAGATTTTCTGGTAATGCGGCCGGAGTAAGTTCTGTGGGAACTGTGGTAATACTTAATTGTCCTGTATAGGGTTGATTTTGTTGGTCAAATAAACTATTAGCAAAAACAGTTACAGCTGAACCTGGTATAGCTGCACTGGTAACAGTTTGAGTAATTGTTGGGTCAATTGTTTGGGCATTACTAATATCAATTGGTGGTAAATAAATGGGACGATCAATAATATTTTTCACATTGGCATAAACATTATGTCCCAATAATAAAGGCAATTTTTCTGCAATAGATGGATAAACAATATTATTCACCTGTTGACCTGGTTCAATAATCAATGCTGCATCAGCAGATGGTACTTGATTTAAAGTCAAAATAAATGAACCATCTGCATTTGTGGTAGTAGAAATATCACCGATTTTAACTTTAACTCCTGCTAATGCTTTTTGATCAGTATTTTGAATTACACCGCTAATTCTGGTTGTTGTTTCTGTATCAGCAACGACAGCTAAATTAAACTTCTTAGTTGTAATTTCTGTCCCATCTCTAGCGACTAAGGTAAAATCATAACTGCCAATTTGTGCGGGAGAAGGTTTAAAAATTAATGTTCCATCGCCGTCTAAATTGCCTGTAGGTAGGTTTTGCTCACTTTCAAGGGCAAAATTGGCATTTTTCCCGAAAATCTCTTTAGATTCCAGTTTTAACTGCTGTCCTGGCATTACAGTTAACTTAGGTGCTAACAAATTATCCAAGACATAATTACCCACACTTCTACCAGTTGCTAACCCTTCCAAATTAGCCGAATTAAAATGAATACCTCCATAAATACGACTAATTCCCGCTTCATTAGCTGCATTTGTAAAGTTACTGAAGGTACGATAAACACCAGGAGTTCCTAAAGAATTAGTGGTAAAACTAACATTATTACCTAACAATCCTGTTAAGATAGTTTCCGCCGCACCACTAAAGGTACTATGTCCAGAAATATATTCTGGGAAAGGAGGAGTAGTTAATAAAGGTGTCCAAGTAGCATCGGCAATAGTATTAGCATTACCATCACTATCTGCATTTTGAATAGCCGTAATTGGTCGCCAGAAATTGTAAGTATATTTTGCATCCCACGCCGCAATTCCTGCATCAGCTAAGGATATATCTAATAAGGCAAATAATCTGGCATTTTCTATTAATGAATTACCCTTTTCGGCGGCTACATTTTGGGCGATTTGATTCCAATGTCCAGGGGGTGTAAATGTACCAGCACCATCAGCCCAGAATTTTGCAATTTGTGTTTGTTCAGCCGTGCGATTAGTGCTGTTTTTACTACCTAAATCTTTAACTTGATTAAATTCTGTGGTATAATCAGCACTATTTAAAGCTGGTGCGCCATCAGGACGGAATTGATTACCACTGGTTAAAGCAAATGGTGTCACTTGTCCCCATTGTGGTAATAAAGCAGGGGCAAAACCTGGGGCGGTTGGTTGCCATTGTCCGGGGTTAGTTCCTGGTGTATAAGTAATAGTATTACTAGAACCATCTGTACTTCTGAAAGTTAAAATAGCATCAGCTACAGTACGTCCAAATGTCACGCCATTATCTTCTGCTGTACCATCGGTAATTTCAGCTAAAGAAGCAGTTAAAGCATTATCAAAATAGGATTTTTGTCCAGGATAGAGATTAATTAAAACCTGATGTGCTGCGCTTGCTGCTGCGGCTTCTGCTGATACAATTGTTGGTGCTGTACCTGTGAAGTGATAGTTTTTGTAAGTTCCAGTAATTGTGTTTATAGCATCAAAAACCGCAGTTTGGGTGATGGCCATATTCCGAGAAGCTACTGGTGGTGTTGTCTTATCTTCATAAATGGCATTTAACAGAACTGCATTCCAATCTAATACTACATCGCTGTTATCTTGTGCAACTCGTTTGATAATTGTGGTAAATGTGCTAGTATTTCCGGCAATATCTTTAGCATTAACAGTGAAGGAATTATCACCTAATATGAGAGGTACATCAGTAAATGTAAATTTACCCGCAGCATCAGCCGTAATTGATGTTCCTAAACCCTGTAATATTACAGTGGCGTTTGCTTCTGTTTTTCCTATGATTTTAACACTCGTAAATGTTGTTTTAGAGTCACCAATAGGAGCAGAATCAAATAAGGTATCTAACATGACACCAGGTGTTTCTGGTGCTGTAGTATCTAAGGTAAAGTCTAATTTCACTTCATTAGAAACATTACCAAATTTATCTTCTGCTTTGAGAGTTATTTGATAATTTCCATCTGGTAATTGTCCCCCATTAATTACTGTGAGTGTATCTTTATCTAATGTGAAAATACCATTTTGCAATTTAGATAAAACATCTACAAAGTTACCAGAATTTAACTTAGCTTGGAATTTTGTTATTTCACTGGCATTTGTTACAGTTCCTTTAATTGTAGAATCGGAAGTA
>NZ_JAPZSR010000174.1:0-13752 GCF_027531875.1 Microcystis sp. LE19-84.1B
GAAATGGGGCGAAAGTCTGTGGACTCTGTGTAAGACAGTACATGGTTTTTTAACTGTGGTATGCGACGGTGGTGGAAGCAGAAACTTAAATCGTGAGGTTTAGGAATCGCCGCACTTTTAGGGCGGCGAGGATGTCAACTAATATTCCCCCAGGGCGATCAATTGTTTTGGTTAACGACCATTGTGTAAACTGACTAAACGAGCGATAAAAACGGCGGGATAGAGAACTCCAGTCATTCCTTCTAAATTGGCTAGAACTCTAGCGACTTTACTGGCAGGAACTATATCACCGTAACCAACCGTGGCCAAGGTAGTAAAGCTGAAATGAAGTAGATCCGCCTCGTTGACGGTTTTAGCGGCGGAGCTAAAGGAATCGGAGTCGAAAATCTGGACAATATTATAAGCGGCCGCCCAGAAAAATCCCAAGAGAAAATAGACACAAATTCCCCCTTTGATGATATCGGATGTTACCTGTTCGGCGAGAATTAATTCTCGTGAAATCGAGTACACGCATAAACTAACAAAAGCTAGAGAAATTAATGTACTAGACAGATCGAACCAACGGTTGAAATCGCTATAAATAGGGATAATCGTGCTGAATGCTCGCAGGAGGAGGGCAATCAAAAACAGACCGATATTAAATCTTAAAGCCAATTTACTTTGATCGATCTGATAGACGGCGATGATCAGAGAGAGGGAGAAGAAAAAGAAAATCAGCCAATCTCCCAGGGGTAGATATACTAAAAACGGGTAAATAATGTAGAGCGAGAGCAGATTTGCCAGCAGCCGATTGTATTTATTTTCTGTTGCCCGCATCAATTGACGGAATTTCATAGCAGCGAACCTTTAACTGGTAATATTTCCTCCTGCTCATCAATTTTAAGGGTATTTATCTCCTATCTTCTTTCTAAATTTGCTTGCTTGAATAAACAGCGACTTTCTATCTATTAGCCTCTAGAAGACTATTATAGAAGCTTAGCAAGAGCGATCGCTATCAAAAAATGGCAAACTTAGACTTATAGATTTTTATTAAGAATTGACCATAAATTTTAAAAAATATTGCGGATAACGAGAAACCACTAAATCAAGGAAAAAAGTCAGAGTCTGACGTTATTAACCCATAAAAGCCAAAAAACTCGACAATTAAGATTGGTGAGGTATAATGCCTATTGACAAGAGAATAACTCTTAATAATACTTAATAATTTTTAATAATTCCGCTATCCTAAATCAGACAAAATGAATATCAATTGACAGCCCTCCGTTACGGTTTTCAGGAATGTTTTGGCCCCGGACCTGCGACTTATCTCAAAATTCAACGTCTTAACGGGGTACGACGACAACTAAAAGCGTCTGCGGGTAAAGGAATTACTGTTAGTGCGATCGCCCTACAGTGGGGATTCTGGCAGATGGGTCAATTTGCCAAAGATTATAAGAAAATGTTCGGTGAGTGTCCGTCGGCAACTTTGCGAGAAATTCTTTAACAAAATAAAAGTTAGATTTGCAGAATTTTGATAGTTTCTCTGAGCCAGCCAAAGTTAAATATCAGTATTGACGCTCCCATCGCACTCAGGCGAGGGATTCCCTGTTCATCCAGTTACCTTATCTAGGGTTAGCGGTAGTGTAACATAATCGGGGGTTGGGTTTCATACTTCAACCCAACCTACGTTCATCTTATATTTAATTCCACCCACCTACTTAATCAGTCTTTAATAACCAGATTTAGGCTCACTGGTTACTGGTCACTATCCCCTATTCCCCGCTCTCGACGATTATTTTAAATGCCTAAAAGTTTAGCCTGAAAAAATAGTCCTTATCTTGATTCTTCCTGACTGAGATGACGTAGTTTATCTCGAAAATAGCCAAAGCTGGGCGATCGATTAATATCCACATTCCTCTGAGGAGAAATATTTTCTGCCCAGACTGTTTTCTCTTGACCCACAGAAGCTCCACCTAACTTAGATAATTGTTTCGCTCCACCTCTGTATATAGCATCTGCCAGTTTTTCCCAAGTACCACAGATACTATCATTAATATAGGAATCCAAGATAGCACTTTTGGCCTGGGGATAAGCAATTTTTATGGCATTAATATCACCTAAATACCAAGCTTCTCCTTCTTCAATAGCAATACAGAAGTAAATTGGGGATTTGATCGCAGATTTTTCCAGACAATTGCCTAATTCCTGTCGAAATTCTCGAAAACATCGATTATCCAGATCGCAAACCACAATCAGTACAGCAGCATAATTATCAGGGTAACTAGAAAAAGTTTTATCATATCCTTGAATCAGTTTAGGTAGTCGCTCAAGAAGAATCCGTTTACTAGGATCGGAAACAGACTGTAAGTCTCTGGGAATATGACCACTGCCTTTATAGGAATGAACCCTAAATGTATGACCTGCATTCATGTCAATAATCTTAGGAATTAGAATATCAAGTGCTTTTTTTCCCGACGAATCCTCAACCAAAATTTCAAAGTGCATGGCCTTATCTCTCATCTAAGTAATCACTATACCAAAGACTACCAAGGGGCAATCCTTCTGAGACGAGATTCTTGATTAAGGGATTGTCACTAGCCCGTTTAATCCGAGAAAACCCATCATCACCTTTTTCCAGAATCCAAACTTCTTCCGGCTGGAGAGCATCAACAAAATAAGGTTGATGAGTGGTGATAAAAATTTGAGAACGTCCTCTCTGTCCTGTGGCGTGTTTTCTAAATTCTTGAGCCAAGGTTTCTAATAGTTTATGGTATAAGCCGTTTTCTGGCTCTTCAATACAGATAAATGGCGGTGGAGAAGGGTCTTCTAACAGTAAGAGATAGGCGAATACTTTTAAAGTACCATCGGACATTTGTTGTACATAAAATGGGTCTTGGAATCCCCGATCATTAAATTTTAATAGTAGTCGATTATCGGGACTTTTTTCTGTGCTAATTTTTTCTATACCCGGTATCTTACGAGAAATACTATTAAGTATATTCTGAAATTTCTTGGAATGCTCTCTTTCCATAAACTGCACCACATTACCGAGATTATCTCCATGGATATTCAAATGTTTCTGGGGTCCAGCTAGGGGCAAACTTCTGGCCGCATCGGGAGTAAAATAGCTGAGATACCATCCCTCAATAAATCTCCGAAATAGGGAAATTCTCGGATGCGGTTTGAGAGAACCTAACGTAGCAATTCCTAGTTTGCGCTTATCATTCAGTTCCACTAACTCGGTTTCCTTGCTTTCCTCATCAGCTTCTTCTATTAACTTAAGTAAATCAAAATGGTCTTGACCTTCTTCTACTTGTTTCCCTTCTTCTTCTCCTTTCCAGACGATTCCTTTCCCTTCATCGAGGAGTAAAAATGAAAAAGGCCATCCGGTCTTTTGACCTTTTCTTCTCTGTCTGAGTCTTTCTTTTTTTACATAAGGTCTATTATCCGTATCTAGATCAATAGCTAACTCATAGGTAATTGGTCGGGAATTGTAATCTTCTTTATAGTAAATCTGAAATTCAATGCTTCCTTCCTGACCCTGGGAACGAAGACGCTCAAACCCGCCCCGACCTCGCGCATCACAAGCTTCTTCTACTCCTCCTTTAAGACAATCAGATAAAAAACCGAACGCATCAAAAAGTGTGCTTTTTCCCACACCATTTTTGCCGATAACGGCCGTCATCGGTGTCAGAGAATCTCGATTTTGAGTGTTCCATAACTTGCCCAGGGTTATATCCTTGAGCGCTCGATAATTTTTAATCCTCAATCCCTCAATTCCGGCCATTATTTAGTCCCGTTTCTCATTACTAAAGTAATCTAAGCAATTTCTCCCCGGAGAATATATAGTATAGACTGATTCTAAGTAGGGAGACACAATTATTTGTAGGATGGGTTAGCGGTAGCGTAACAGGAGCGGGCGTTGGGTTTCATGCTTCAACCCAACCTACGTTCTAACGGAAGATTTTTGATTTTTGCCAGAGGTCTAATTACTGACCCGATTCGATCGCTCCTTCGGCCTCATGGACAATTGCCCTCAATTGATCTAAAGTTTTCTGGTTCACCTGGGTCCATAATCCCCGTTGTTGAGCCTCTAATAATCTTTCGGCCATATCTCGCAATGCCCAGGGGTTTTTCTCCTGAATAAATTGTTGTACCTGCTCGTCAAATAAATAAGCTTCGGCTACTCCCTGATAGATAAAATCCTCCACTAGATGAGTAGTGGCAGAGTAGGCAAAAATATAATCTACGGTTGCAGCCATCTCGAAAGCGCCTTTATAGCCGTGTCGCATCACTCCCGCTATCCATTTGGGATTAACCACTCGCGAGCGGTAAACGCGGCGAATTTCTTCCTCTAGGGTTCTGATGCGGGGATTTTCTGGACGGGAATGATCACCAAAATAGGTGACGGGATTTTTGCCGGTTAAAGCCCGGACACTGGCAGTTAAGCCGCCTTGAAATTGATAGTAGTCATCGGAGTCGAAAATATCGTGTTCCCGATTGTCCTGATTGTGCAGCACTATCTCTAATTCTTGCAGTCTATTTCTCAATACTTCTGGTAAAGAATGGGCAGTTCCTTGACTATCATAGGCATAACAACTCCAGTTAATATAAGCATTAGCTAAGTCTTGATCATTTTGCCAGTTTTGTGACTCGATTAACCCCTGTAAACCGGCCCCATAAGCACCCGGTTTGCAGCCAAAGATTCTGGCAGTAGCTCTCAGTTTCGCCTCTTTTTCTCCTAAGCCCTGACTTAGCCAAAACTCCCTCTCTGTCTTCACTTTCGCCGCTAAAGGATTAATTTTTTCCTCTTCCTCTTGACAAGCTACCGCATTTATGCCAGAATTAAGAAGATGTAGTATGCTGGGGAAACTGTCCCTAAAAAAGCCCGATACCCGAACGGTCACATCAATGCGAGGACGGCCTAACATAGACGGGGTAAGGATTTCAAACCCGACCACCCGACGGAAAAAACCATCCCAAAGGGGACGAATTCCCAGTAAAGCCATGGCTTCGGCCACATCTTCGCCACTATTTCTCATCGTCGAAGTTCCCCAGATAGAAATCGCCAAAGTGCGGGGATATTCGCCATTTTCTTGGGTATAACGTTCAATTAGTGCCTCTGCGGCCTTTCTTCCCACTTCCCACGCGGTTTCTGTGGGGATTGCGCGGGTATCGACGGAATAGAAATTTCTGCCGGTGGGGAGAACATCGGGACGGCCGCGGGTAGGAGCGCCGGAAGCACCACTGGGGACGTATTGGCCAGCGAGACCTTTTAAGAGATAGGTAAGTTCATCGGGGGTTTGTTTTAAAGCAGGAATTAACTGATTTTCTAGCCAAACCAATTCTTTTGCCGTATTTTCGCCTACAGGTTCAATTTTCCGGCTAATTAAATCCTGAGCGAGACCCTCCAGATAAGTAGTGGTATCGTTATATTCCGTCAGGGGGTCGCAGTCGAGATGGAGGTCAAGGGCGATCGAACGGGTTAAACCGGGGCGGTCGGGACTGGGAGAACGGGCAATCGATTGGATTAAATCAATTAACTGCTGACCCTGGGGACATTGACCGAAGATATGTAAACCGTCGCGGATTTGTGCTTCCTTGAGTTCACAGAGATAACCATCCACGAGGGTGAGAAATTGACCAAAGGAAGTGCTGGTCGCAACGCGCTCGCTACGCGAGATCGTGCCTAGCTCTCGATCGAGATTAGTTTTCGCCACCAGATTGTTAATCCGCTCGCGAATCAGAGCTAAACGAGAAGGATCAAGAGATTCTGCCTGATAATATTCATCGATGAGAGACTCTAACTTTTCCCAATCCCCATACAATTCCGCTCGCGTCATCGGGGGGGTGAGATGGTCGATGATAACAGCTTGGGAACGTCTTTTAGCGTTGGAACCTTCTCCGGGGTCATTGACAATAAACGGATAAAAATTCGGCAGCGACGAGAAAGCGATTTCGGGATAACAATGGGGAGAAAGAGCGAGACTCTTCCCGGGTAGCCATTCTAAATTGCCGTGTTTACCGAGATTAATCACAGCAGTGACGTGGAATTCCTGTCGTAACCAATGGTAAAAAGCGAGATAGCTGTGGGTAGGTTCCAGGTCGGGGGAATGATAATTAAGGGTCGGGTCAAGGTCATAACCGCGAGAAGGTTGAATACCGATAAAGACATTACCTAGCTGGATGCCGGGGATAGGAAAATCCTTGTCTGGATGTCCCCAACGGTCAAGCAGAGCGCTTTGATTATCGGGGGGAAGGGAGGAGAAATAATCTAGATATGCTTCTAGGGAGAGAGATTGATAGATAGGTTTTAATTCCCTTGTCTCCAGGTCATTAGTGATACCGGAAATAAGCAATCGCATTAATTCATCGCTATGGTCGGGGAGGTCGGTGAGGGTATAACCTTGGGTTTGTAATGCGCGAAGAATTTCCAGACCACTAGCGGGAGTATCTAAACCGACTCCGTTAGCGATACGACCATCCTTATTGGGATAGTTGGGGAAAATGAGAGCAATTTTTTTCTGGGAGTTGGGAAGGGAGGAGAGTTGACAATAGTTTGCGGTTAAATCAGCGACAAAATCAACCCGGTGGGGGAGGGGTTGATAGATAACTATTTCCGTTTCTAGTTTCGGATGTCGGGTGAGGACAGATTTAAAGGAAATAGCGCGGGTGATAATTTTGCCATCCATTTCCGGTAAAGCGATATTCATGGCCACATCCCGGGGGGAAAGACCTTGATAACCCTGTTGATAAGCTTCTAAACTGCTGCTGCTGAGGATAACTTGGAAGATGGGTTTATTGAGGGACTGCCAGAAGTGATGATTTTGTTTGTCTTCCGGTCGCTGGATAGAGAAGCTAGTGGTATCGAGAATTAGGTCTGGGGGATGGTGGGAAAAGAGGGTTAATAGTTCCTCTTGCACTTCAATTTCCCGGAGAGAGGAGAGAAAGATGGGGACAGTTTCCATATTTCTTTGGGTGAAAGCGCTGATTAAAGCATCGATAGCTTTGGTATTACCCGCGAGATAATGGGAACGATAGAAAAGTATCCAAGTCCGTGCTTGGGGTTGGGATAGGGTTATCTGGGAATAGATTCCCAACCTCGGGACAACCTGAGGAGGAGAGGGAGGATAGTCGAGATGGAGACAGGTATGCGCGATAAATTTAGCAGCATTAATCCAGTTATCTATCCCTGCTTCCGTGAAATAGCACCATAACTGGTTAACAGTAGTCAGGGAAGCAGTGGAATGACTCATCAACTCTAAATCTGGTTTATCCTCTCCGGGTAGGACAAATAAAGTCGCACCGGTTTCCTCGACAATTTCCTTAACTACTTCCAACCCGTAGGACCAACTCCCCCGTCCCCCCAATAAGCGAAGAATAATCACCCTTGCTTGGGATAGTACCTTGTCCCCATAGTTATCGATACTGTATTGCTGCTGTAACTGCGATAAATTGAGGGCGCGAATTGCGGGAAAATTATCCGGTAGATGGTCGATAGCTGCCGCTAGAGTTTGAATATCGGTATCAGCCATGGTGAGGAGGACAATCGGGGCCGGATTTTGGTCAATAATAATCACCCCTTCGGTATCTGCTGTCCAACCACCCGCTTGGGGAGCAATACGATGCATAAGTTTTGAGAGTCAGGTTAAATAATGATTAGGTTTTGAGAATCGGGGTCTCGATCGAGGGATTATTTTTAGGTAGATAGAGACGATTATATCTGTCTGCGGCAATTTAAAGAACAGGGAATAGGTGTTAGGGGATAGGAATTAAGAAAAATCTTCACTAAAACCCCAACCCCAGTCCCCTTACTGATGACTGGGGTTTGGGGAAGTGGGAAAGTGGGGAAGTGGGGAAGTGGGGAAGTGGGGAAGTGGGGGAATTTCAACTAAAACCCCAACACCCTAAAACCCCAACACCCTAAAACCCTAAAACCCTAAAACCCTAAAACCCTAAAACCCCAACACCCTAAAACCCCAACACCCTAAAACCCCAACACCCTATCTCCTGCCTCCTGCCTTCTGATAACTGATAACTGATGACTGATAACTGATAACTGATAACTGATAACTGATGACTGATAACTGATGAATGATAAATGAACGCTTCTCCCGCTTATGTTTGCTGTCAAGTGTTGTCATCTACTCACCTCGAACAAATTCGTTCTTGGTGGGGACAGTTGGCAATACAGGTAACAGGGCCGAGGATTAGTCTAAGTGAAAGAGATATTCCCCCACAGACGGGGGAAATCTATCAACTCTTGCTTTCCACTGACCTACAAGCTTTATTGTTAGCGAGTCCCCAAGGGCATAATTTTCAGTACGAAGTCCGCATTAGTTTTGAAGCGAACACGATTAAAAGTTTTCTGCAAGGACTGGCCGTCAAGTCTCTCCACCACCCGAAAATTGAGCAGAGTTATCAAATTTTAAATCTGCCTCTATCCACTAATGTCAGCAGTTTTCAAAATAAAATTTTAGTCAAAATTCTCTCGATAATTTCTTCTCCGGCTGCTGAGGGGGGTTGTCCCCGCATCTTCTCCGTTTGTCAACCGGTAGAAGCTGCCCTATCCCAACAAATCGAACAGGAAAGATTATTAAACCAAGTCATCACCCAAATTCGTCAGAGTCTGGAGTTACCGGTGATTTTGGAAACCGTAGTCAGGGAAGCGCGGGAGTTTCTGCAAGTGGACCGATTGTTAATTTATCAATTTTTCCCCGATACCGGTGAGGGAAAGGGGAAAATAACTTCCGAGTCGCGCATTTCTGACCAGATAAATTCCGTGTTAAATTTAACCCCCGAAGACGATTGTTTTTCCTATATTCCCCAATACAAGGAAAAGTATCGTCAAGGATTAATTTTGGCCGTGGATGATGTGGATGTTAACTATTCTTCTTCCTTCTGTTTGTCGGAATTTTTGCGACAACACCAAGTGCGATCAAAATTAATCGCCCCGATTGTGGTACAAGAAGAATTGTGGGGTTTATTAATTGCCCATCAATGTGGAGAAAAACGCCAATGGTTGCCGCAGGAAAAGAAATTTTTAGGTCAGATTGGTGAACATCTCGCCATCGCTATCTATCAAGCGCAATTATATTCCCAAGTACAGGAACAAAAAGATATTTTTGAGCGCCGGGTAATCGAAAGAACCCAAGAATTACAAGATACTTTAATGACCGCGGAAGCCGCTAACCTCTGCAAAAGTGAATTTTTAAATAATATGAGTCATGAGTTATTGACTCCCCTAACTTGTATTATCGGTTTATCCAGTACCCTGCAAAAATGCTCGGCAGCCAGTAATTTTTTACCTCCCGACAAACAAAAACACTATCTAAAAGTTATTCAGGATAACGGCAATAAACTATTAGAATTAATTAATGACTTGCTTAATTTCTCGCAAGTTTCGGCAGGAAAAGCCGTTTTAGATATTAAACAATTTTCCCTAAAATACCTCTGTAATCATGTTTTAGAAATTATCAAAACAGAGGCAGAAATTAAAGAAATTAATCTAATTTTAGAGATGAAAATTACCGAAAAAGATAATTATTTTTACGCCGATTACGATCGAGTTCAGCAGATACTTTTGTACTTGTTAAAAAATGCCCTGAAATTTACCCCCGAACAGGGTGCTATCACGCTGAGACTGTGGAAAGAAGGCAGTCAGGTCATTTTTCAGGTAGAGGACACGGGCATCGGCATTCCCGCTCAAAAAATACCGCTTCTGTTTGAAAAATTTACCCAGTTGGATGGCTCTCGTAAACGTCGTTATGGTGGTATGGGATTAGGATTGGCTTTAACTAAACAATTAGTGGAACTGCATCGCGGCACGATCGAGGTAGAATCTTGCTTAGATAAAGGTTCCATTTTTACCGTCCGTTTACCTCAACAAAAGCCCCCCAAATCCCAGCGCCAACCCTCGGATAATAATCCCCATTTTAATCAGCACCATCCCACTGTAGTTTTGATTGAAAGTGACGAAGAAATTGCCAATCTTATTTGTGAGTTATTGATGGTGGCACATTATCAAGTTATTTGGTTAATCGATAGTGTCTCCGCTATCAAAAAAATTGAGATCGTGCAGCCAAGTATTATAATTGTCGATCGGAAAATGCCCGATATATATCATCTCTGTCATCTCTTAAAAAAATCTAGCCAAACTCAAGCCAGTAAAGTGCTAATCTTGAATGATACCCCTGAAATCAGCGTTAATTTTCTCGGTCGTCATGGCATTGACGACTATCTCCTCAAACCGATTCAACCCTCCCTATTGTTAGAAAAAATCCGCTATCTAACCGCTTTATGAGTGGGGTTTGCGGCAAAAAGTTTTTCGGTGCGGGTAGGGGTGCATCTCATTTTGTAAATCTACTAATTTGGGATTTTTCAGGGGAAACTTTCTCCTAAAATTGGGTGTGTTACTTTCAGTTTTATCACTCAATCCAAGCTTTTGGGGGGTTCTACCCCCCAAACCCCCCGTTGGGGGCGTGGCGCCGCCCCCAAACCCCGGAGCGCATTAGCTTTTCGGTGGGATGCTTACACGCGATTGTTCATATTTTTGTACCAATTTCAGAGTCACTGATAATTGCTGATTGTCGGTATTTCTGCAAATGTGGGATGCAGCCGGGGACAGGGTGTGGGGTGTGGGGTTTTACCCATTTTCATCTGGTCAATTTTTTATTTTTTCCCCAGAAAATAGGACTTAAAAACTAACTATAAAATAGCTAATTTTCAAGTCCTGAATTGTAGGAAAGGAATCCTAGGCTAAATTAGGATTCACTTTCGATATAGATGAATAACAAACCCATAACCACAGCTGGCATTAACCAACAGACGATCGGGATTAAAATCCAAGGCAGATAAGAAGCTGCGTAGGCACCAGTCATGTCAAATGCTCCCAGTAAAAAAATAAGGAAATGATAATCAGGTAGAACAAGGGTTAATTATTGATTAAAAACCCCGCGCATGATGCCATCAACGACACCAAGATTTTCTAGGAGGAAATAGGCCACAAAAGCGCCACCCATACCACCAATAAAGAAACCGGCGGCGAATTGACTCCAACCCTCGGAGGATTGCAGAGGATCACCACTAGCGGCCTTACCTTGGAAGGAGACAAGACCATAACTAGCTAAACAACCCGTAGCCAAAAGAACCATGGCTAAAGCGGGGATTAAGCCGCCGAGATTAGCATATTCCGAGTCTCTCAGGGGACCCAGGACAACCCAGGGACCACCGAGGAAATAACCGTGGGCCATACCCACTTCTAGACCGCGCAGAATCGGAGCTAGACCGGGACGATAGGCAGGTAAGTTACCAATAAAAGCTTTGGTAAAACCAGAAGCGGAAATGGGGGTAGCTAGATGACCAATGAACGGATCATCATTGTAGGGTGTCACCACCTGTTTGTATCCAGTTTCAGCCATTGTGTTTGAGTTCTCCTTTTTCCGATCAACAGGAAAATTGATCATAAAACTTTAAGATTACACTTTAGGCCTAAGAATTACTTCAAGCAACCCCATCGATCGAGTTTTCAAGGGTTGACGGCTGAAACTCTCACAATTCGTTACATTTCTCTCAGGAGACGGGGGAGATGGGAGTGGGGAGGTGGGGAGATGGGAGTGGGGAGGTGGGGAGGTGGGGAGATGGGGAGCTTTGTTTCAGTGAGCAGTAAACAGTAATCAGTGGACTGAAAACTCACATCTGATAACTGCTCACTGATAACTGCTCACTGATTAAGGGATAATCAACACTGGACAGGGGGCAAGGTTAATAACTTTGGTGGTGACGCTTTCGGACACACCTTCGCTGGTTAATCCTAAACCGCGACAACCCATAACGATCAGGTCGGCATTAACTTCATCGGCCACATCGCAGATGACAAAAGAGGGTATTCCCTCCCGTTCAATCATTTCTGCCTTGATGCTAGCCTGAGCGAAAATCGCTTGCGCCGATTGTAACAATCTATCCACCGCTTCGATCGAATTCATCTTATCGTCGGCGGCAATTTCTCCGGTGGGTGTCGTTTCCACCACCGACAACAGCACCAAACGACTGTCAAAGATTTTGACTAATTCGATCACACTACTGGTAGCGTCACGACTTTCGCGGCTGTGGTCGATGGGAAATAAAATCGTCTCAAACATAATTAGCAAGTCTCTCCAATCAAATTTTTCTGGGCAAATCGGTCTTGGAACTGCAACACTGATCCCCAAATCTGAAATAATCTTTGTCAAAGTAATTGCCGCAAGTAGCGATACCCTGATTTAATCTTTATTGTACGGTAAGCAATCTAGGAGGTTATGGGCTGTGCCAAAAAAAACAGTAGCGAATTTAACAGAGGCTGATTTAGCGGGTAAACGGGTCTTAGTCCGGGTCGATTTTAACGTTCCCATGGACAAAGCCACCGGAGCAATCAGCGATGATACCCGTATTCGGGCGGCACTACCAACTATTGAGGATTTAATCAAAAAAGGGGCTAAGGTTATTTTATGCAGCCACATGGGTCGCCCCGACGGTCAAGTTAAAGAAAATTTGCGTCTGACTCCTGTGGCTAAACGTCTCTCGGAATTATTGGGCCAGGAAGTAATCATGTGTCCCGATTCTATTGGTGAGGGAGTGACGGCAGCGATTAGTCAAATGTCTAACGGTCAAGTGGCCCTTTTAGAAAATCTGCGTTTCCACGGTGAAGAGGAGGCAAATGATCCCGATTTTGCCAAAAAATTAGCCGCTAACGCCGATTTATACGTTAATGATGCTTTTGGTACCGCCCACCGCGCCCACGCTTCCACGGAAGGCGTTACCCACTATCTCAGCCCCTCGGTGGCGGGTTATTTGATTGAAAAAGAGTTAAACTACCTACAAGCAGCTATTGAAACTCCCCAACGTCCCCTAGCGGCGATTATCGGCGGTTCTAAGGTTTCTAGTAAAATTGGCGTGATTGAAACTTTATTGGAAAAGTGCGATAAACTGCTCATCGGTGGCGGTATGATCTTTACTTTCTACAAGGCCCGCGGTTTAAGTGTTGGTAAGTCTTTGGTGGAAGAAGACAAACTAGAGTTAGCTAAATCCCTAGAGGCAAAAGCTAAAGAAAAAGGGGTGGAATTCCTCCTTCCTACCGATGTGGTGTTAGCGGATAAATTTGATAAAGATGCCAATTCCCAAATCGTCAACGTCGAAAATATTCCCGATGGTTGGATGGGATTGGATATTGGACCTGAATCAGTTAAAGTTTTCCAAAAAGCTTTATCTAACTGTAAATCTGTCCTCTGGAATGGCCCGATGGGGGTGTTCGAGTTCGATAAATTTGCGGCGGGTACAGATGCGATCGCTCACACTTTAGCCGATTTAACCGCTACGGGTACAACTACTATTATCGGTGGTGGTGACTCGGTAGCGGCGGTGGAAAAAGTGGGAGTGGCAGAAAAAATGAGCCATATTTCCACCGGTGGTGGTGCTAGTTTGGAATTACTCGAAGGCAAGGTTTTACCCGGTATTGCCGCCCTCGATGAGGCCTAATTATCGCTAATATCTAAGGTTGAAAAAAGGTGGGTGCTGGCCCACCTTTTTTTTATGACTTAGGGAGTGGGGAGTGGGTTTTTCAAGTTGGATTGGGAGTTAATCATACAAAGACTTTTTGGCTCTTCGGTTTGTGTTATGCAATGGACGGAGGTTATAAGGGATGGAACCCTTATATAGAAAGGCATTTAGCGATTTTTGTCAATTGTTTTTGCTCTAGAGCGAACTAATCAATTAAGTCTCTTGCCAGATAAGGATTTA
>NZ_JAPZSR010000441.1:0-31191 GCF_027531875.1 Microcystis sp. LE19-84.1B
ATAGGGTCTGCTGAAAAAGTACGGGCGAAGCATTCGGATAGAAAATCTACGGTTTCACCGATAGGTTATTGCCCGAATGCTTCGCCCCTACAGGACACGGGCCGATGAAGACGCAAGGTTTTGAACGACGATTCTCTCAAAATCTTGCACCTGTGAGAGCAAAACAGAACCCTAAAACCTTTACCTCGTCTATATTTCACATTTATTCAGCAAGCCCTATATAAATCCCTCGGATAGGTGAAACTGTTTCTATGAATAGTGAAATTTGAGACAGTCAACCAATTTTTTAAGTAGGGAGGCACAATTATTTGTAGGATGGGTTAGCGGTAGCGTAACATAATCGGGCGTTGGGTTTCATGCTTCAACCCAACCTACGTTCTATGAATAGTGAAAGTGGACATCAAGAGTTGAGTCAGAAACGATGAGCAGATTTTTATTTTGCTACTCCTTATCATTCTTGGGAGAGGGGATTAAATGAGCCTACTAATGGACTGTTAAGACAATTTTTTCCCAAGGGAACGAATTTTAAAATCCTTAAGCCAGAGGAGGTGGAAAGAGCCGTAAACTTGATTAACAATCGTCCTCGAAAATGTCTTGACTATCGTAGCCCGAATGAGGTATTCTATGAAGGTAGATCAGACAGTAATGCAATTCAGACTTGAATTGGCCGATGATGGTAATCTGACAACATTTGGCGATGACGGTTGCCAAGGGGTTTTCACTAATCTCGATGGACTTCGTTACCCTAAAAAATCCTGTATTTTTTAACAAGTCAGACTAAATCTTTCAAGGAGGACTTTAAAAATTGCCTTGGCATAAGTTGCTATTTGAGAGATAAAAATATAGAAGCAGCTGATTATTTACTAACCTACTTTTTTTAATTTTTAACGGGTTAGGACTGAGATATACTGAAATGGTTGCTTATAGATCACTACTATGGGACGTTTAGCGCTGATCAGCGTGACTGACAAAACTGGAATAGTTGACTTTGCCCGTCAGCTAACAGAAGAATTTGATTTTGAAATTATTAGCAGTGGAGGAACCGCCAAAACACTGCAATCGGCGGGGATTCCCGTGATTAAAGTGGGAGAATACACAGGCTCTCCTGAAATCTTGGGCGGAAGGGTGAAAACTCTCCATCCTCGCATCCATGGCGGTATTTTGGCTAGAAGGGATTGGCAGTCAGATTTAGCGGAAATGGAGGCTAATCAAATTCGTCCTTTTGATTTGGTGGTGGTTAATCTCTATCCCTTTGAACAGACGATCGCTAATCCTGATGTTACCACCGCTCAGGCGATCGAACAAATCGATATTGGTGGTCCGGCGATGTTACGCGCCTCGGCTAAAAATTTCGCCCATTTGACTGTCATCAGTAACCCCAAGTATTACGAGCAGTATTTAAGCCAATTACGGCAAAATAACGGCGAAATCTCCCTGGAATTCCGTCAAAAAATGGCGGGGGAAACCTTCGCTTTAACCAATGCCTACGATGGAGCGATCGCATCCTATTTCGCCAGCTTAAACGGGGAAACGACGCGCTTTAATTTGGCGGGAAATGCCGTGCAAACCCTGCGTTATGGCGAAAATCCCCACCAAAGTGCCACTTGGTATGGTAGCGGTACAATGGCTCACGGTTGGGGAAAAGCGACCTTATTGCAGGGAAAAGAACTAAGTTATAACAATTTAGTCGATTTGGAAGCAGCCCGCCGTTTAATCGCCGAATTCGGCAGGGAAGAACCGGCCGCCGCTATCTTGAAACACACTAATCCCTGTGGGGTGGCGATCGGTGGTAGTTTAGTGGAAGCTTATACTAAAGCTTTTAATGCCGATTCTACCTCCGCTTTTGGGGGTATTGTTGCCCTAAATCAAGCCATAGATGAAGCAACCGCTAAAGAATTAACGAAAACCTTCCTAGAATGCGTGGTAGCCACCGATTGTAGCCCTGAAGCCCGGGATATCCTCGCTAAAAAGTCAAAAGTGCGGATTTTATTACTGCCGGATTTAAGCAGGGGAGAAAAACAAACAGTAAAAGTTATCGCCGGCGGTTTTCTAGTACAAGCGGCCGATGATCTGGTAGAAACCCCGGATGATTGGCGCGTAGTGACAGAAAAACAACCCACTGCCGTACAATTAGCGGAATTACTGTTTGCTTGGAAAGTATCCAAGCACGTTAAATCTAACGCTATTGTGGTGACAAAAAATCAAACTACTTTAGGCGTTGGTGCGGGGCAAATGAATCGCGTTGGTTCGGTGAAAATTGCCCTTGAACAAGCAGGGGAAGCGGCTAAAGGTGGCTATTTAGCTAGTGATGGTTTTTTCCCCTTTGATGATTCTGTTCGCACGGCGGCCCAGTTTGGTATCGAGGCAATTGTTCAACCCGGAGGTTCTTTAAAAGATCAGGATTCGATTAATGCCGCTAATGAGTTAGGTTTAATTATGGTCTTAACAGGCATTCGTCATTTCTTGCATTAATACAAGGTTAGGGTGTGTTATTGCTTAAATTAACGCACCCCAACCAGTTATTAATTAGGGTTTGCTGAATAAATGTGAAATGTAGGCAAGGTAAGGGTTTTGTGGCTTTTCTGGCGAAACAGGTGCAAGATTTTGAGAGAATCGTGCTTCAAAACCTTGCGTCTTCATCGGCCCGCGTCCTGTAGGGGCGAAGCATTCGGGCAATAACCTATCGGTGAAACTGGAGATTTTCTATCCGAATGCTTCGCCCGTACTTTTTCAGCAAGCCCTAATTATCGGTTAATTTCCCCTATTCAATAACTATTAAAAGTGTCAAAATAATAGTAAAATTTTGTGACAAAGTGCAGTCAGATCTAAGAATCTTTGCTAGAACTCTAGAAGGCTTCTGTGATCAGTCTCCTTAAAGGAGATTGTTTGCAGTAAACTAATCTGGCTAACAGGCTTTTGGGTGTAATATACAGAAAGTTGACCCATATCGTTACTCTGGAGAGTGTTATATAGAAAGTTGACCTGTAATATGTAGTTATGCGGCAAGTCCTCGGTTAGGACAGTGGCTTTAAGTTGCTTGCGGGGCATTCATTGACGATAAAAATTGCTTGGCATGGATAGCTGTAACGACAATTTATAACTACAATTGGTTATTGTAGCTGTCGTTCGGTTATGGAATATGAATGGGATGAAGCAAAACGTCTTGCTAATCTTCGTAAGCACGGAATAGATTTTACCGATGTTCCAGCCGTGTTTGATGGGGATATTGTAACGGTTGAGGACGATCGTTACGGTTATGGAGAGCAGCGTTTTGTCACATTCGGTTTGTTGCAAGGGCGAGTGATTGCCGTTGTCCATACAGAACGTGAGGATTGCACCCGTATTATTTCTGCAAGAAAAGCGACGAAATATGAACAACGAACCTACTTCGAGCAACTCTCAAACTGATTGGCAACGATTGGATGCGATGAGCGATGAAGATATTGATTTATCAGATTGTCCAGAGATTACGTCAGAAATGTTTGCTAAGGCGGTAGTGCGGCGGGGTTCACCTGCTACAAAAGCCAAGACTCAAGTTACACTCCCCATTGATAGCGATGTATTAGAGTGGTTTAAGTCTCAAGGGCGTGGCTATCAAACACAGATCAATCAATTGCTACGAGCGTATATGGAGGCACATCAATAACAGGCAGATTCATGTTTTTGTATTTGAAAACAAGGATTGCAGCGGCATAATGGGAACGTTGGGCGGAAAACAGGTTCGCTATGAAACTTAAGGATGCTGAGGCAACACATGATCGATAATAGTCTCTGGCGGGGTCTTCTGGCCTTTTACGGCATTTTGATCGAAAAACATTCCAATTGTGAAGAGGATTATCAAAACCTTTTTGAGAGTCATCCTATCCTCTTTATTGGCCTAAAAGCAAAGAGTCCCAGATCATTTGAAAAACGCTCGCCAAATAAGTTGCCATACGACGAAGATCTAAGATTTACACCAGAACCTGACTTCATCTGCCTTGATGAGATGTCAAATGCAGTAATCATTGTTGAGTTGAAGACGCCATTTGTTGGCAAAATTTCCACGGAAAGATCTGATGGGAATAGGGCAAAACTAACTTCCCGGGCAGAAACATATATTTCTCAATGTTCCGAGTACTGTCGTTCAATTATCGGCAATAAGGAGACTCGTAATTACTTGTGTTCACTATTTTGCATTGACAGGATATCGGAGGTTAGGGCTAAGTTGCTATACGCACTATCGGAAGACAATGATCTTCCTTTAATCGAATCATTATGTTCCCAAAGAATCCCTCGGATCGAGATAATAACCTATGATCTCCTATTTAATCGACTTTGCGATCTGTGCACGATAGGTAAATCAATCCCCTATGGGCAGCCTGGTTTGACCTGCGTGTACCACCTATCGATAGACACTTACCAAGTTAATGATATCCCAGTATTGACCAAGATCACAGGGGACAATGGTGACCAATTAATTGCAACTTATTGCTCGGGGACGCTTTACTTCTCGCTCATTAAAGAGGACGGGGAAACCAGAAAACTCAAGGGGCCTATTGATCCAGATGTGAACAGTTACGTCAAACTTGAGTATGCACACTCTGATGCAGGCTCCTACTTTTCCCTGTCCATCAACGATGCCGTTACTGACGCACATATCTCCACTGTATCAATGCCATTTGCCCTGACGAACCCCGTCATTGTATTTGGTGCAGACAGATCAGGCGGGAATGGGATCTGCTGTAAACTCCATGAACACTATATATGTGGATCAATTATGAATATTTCCGATTCACTTGGTTCATATCACTATCACCAACGCAAGAAAGGAAACCTGGCTGGCGTTGTTTTTGGTGGATCTCAGTTTCTCTATACAGGAAATAACAACTCCTTGATACAGGATGATCCTAAGCATAGACCAACGTATCACAATCCTGCCCAACAAGGCGGTTAACTGGATGACGCTTTGCGGTGCCAGTGCGATGCCAAAGGCACTGCGTAGCAGATCGCCGATCTTGTAGGGTGCGTTCCCTAATCTGGATACTACTGCTCCACCGATCGATTTTGGGGAACGCACCATGCCCATTGATTGAAGTTGTGGTTTAAAGTGCGATGCCGAAGACACTACGCCATTGCCGTATGTAGCTTAAAGCTTGAGAGCCAACTAACAAAGATATGCCCAGAGGTGGGTTAGTCATCTATCGGATTAAAATGTAAAGAGAATAATCACTTATACTTCAATCTAATATCCATCCTATGCAAATTACCCTCAACCTTGATGAATCGCTTCTCAAGGAAGCCTTTCAACTGACTAACCTCACCACCCAAGAGGAACTAATGAATCTTGCTCTACAAGAATTCGTAAGATGCCGCCGTAAGAAAAACCTTCTCGACCTTGCCGGACAAATTCAATTTGCTCCAGATTTTGATTATAAAGCCCTACGTGAAACTCGTCATGTTGCTGATTGACACATCTGTGTGGATCAGCGTCTTCCGCGATCGCAGTGGTCAAGTTCGCCAGCAACTGGAAACGTTAATTGCAAATCGTGAGATTTTACTCACCCGCTTTACCCAGCTTGAACTGCTTCAAGGGAGCTTAAACGAGCAAGAGTGGACAATCCTCTCTACTTACCTCGAAGTGCAGGATTATGTTGAACTCACGCCTTCTTCCTGGCAAGCGGCTGCACGTATTTACTATGATCTGCGTCGTCAAGGATTGACTGTTCGCAGCCCAATTGATTGCTGTATTGCTCAAGCGGCACTGGAAAATGATCTGCTTCTGATTCACAACGACCGTGATTTTGAAACCATTGCTCAAGTGCGATCTCTTCAAAATCTCCGTTTTCAGCCCTAGGGTGCGTTCCCTAATATGGCTCCTACTGCTCCACCGATCGATTTTTGGGAACGCACCATGCACATTGATTGAAACTGTGAGTTTAAGTGCGATGCCGAAGGCACTGGTTAGTCTATCGGCGCGTTACGAGGGCAAGCCTAATCGTAATCAAATTCAGAATGGTACAGTCACACGAAGGTGGCATTGGAACAGTGGAAGAATGCAAACTAAAACCTGGGCTTGGAGCGCAAATTGGTGAAACTATCTTCATTACAGTCCCATTAAGATTCTCAGCCTGTCTTCAACCAATGCCAGCGTTTCTGAGGATACAGTTCCCCATCGCTTCTCAAGTCGTTCTACTGAGATTGATCTTACGTCCTCGCACTTGATAAAACTTGGCATTTTCACTCCTCCCTCTGGAGGTTCCACTGGGAGCATCTCACCTTTGTAACCCGTAAATCAGGTTTTTATGTCAAGCTATTTTGAAAGCCTTGCTGGAAACCAGTTTTAGGGATAAGTATAATTACTCACTTGCATAAATGAGATGCTCCCGGTTCCACTTTTAGGTGAAAAGGGATTCCTTTGTCTTTAGAAGTTACTGGCAAAACAACAACTAAGCCAGATGCACCCTGATTAAACAGGTCTGCTGAAATCACTAAACATGGACGCTTACCAGCCTGTTCATGCCCCCTTACTGGATTAAGGTCTGCTAGCCATATTTCTCCTCTGGTAATTTCTGCCACTACCCTTCTACTCCATCAGCGAGAGTTTGCTCCCATGTCTGCCTTTCAGAAATTTCCTCTTGCCATAAAGTCTCATTCTTCCTTAAGGCGGCGAAGGCTTCATTCGCTTGAACTAGAAAAACATATCTGCGATAATTTTCGATGGCTTTGTCTAATACTGTTGGGAGCGTATCCCCAGAGGAGTCAACGAGTGCTAACAGCGTTTTGTAAGCAGCCTCACTAATGCTAATTTTTAATTCAGGCATACTTTTCTCTCGTAGCTTGTGTAGGGCTATTGTAGCCAATTGTGTAAGGACTAACAACCTGGTTGGAGCGGACAGTTGAGAGGCTTTTCGTTGATCGCTATGGTCGATCTGCTGCCGCTCAACCAGAACGTTAGACCGTAGAGATATTGAGTCTTTGCAACTACTTCAGCTCCTCTAATTAGGGCTTGCTGAATAAATCTAAAAACCTTGTTGGGTAAAACTTTTAGGCTTTTTGTCAATCAAAAAGTGCCAGCCTTTGGAGGGATCGGGGGGAAAATTCCGGGACTTTTTCCCTGAAAATTAGGTAATTTACCAGATGAAAATGGGTAAAACCCTACACCCCACCTGCCCCCCCGACCCCCCCGATGTCGGGGGGTTGGGGGGGGTGGGGGGTTGGGGGGGCCACACCCTGCCCCCACGAGAAACTTTTTCAGCAGACCCTAATTAGTGCGATCGCAATCTTGTAGGTTTTACCTTTAGGAACTAACTGGTCTGGAGGCGGTAAAAAATCTTTAACGACTTGTCCCAGTTCCATTGGTTCATCAGTATATAGCGTTTCTGATTCACAAGAGGTACATTCCATATCCTGAACAGCTTAATCAGCAAAGGTTTAAGTGTGCCGCACAGATGCGAGAACCGCTATAAGTTATTTTGCTGTTCATATAGTTTACGTCCTTTTCGCCAATAACCAGCTCCAAAAATTCTAACTTTTCCTTCCCGGTAAGTACAGGGTAAGCGTATCTTAACAATCCTTGACAAAATGAACTTTAGGTGAGTTGCTTACCCAGAGGACGATTCAGGCATATTTGAGGAGAATTTGCCCTCTCAATTGTTAAGCAAAAATCGACCCATTTGGTCGATTTCGTAACTATTCTGATTGACTGGTATCACTTGCAATGCTCACACAGTAAGCGGATCACAAAATTGGCCAATTGTCAATAGCGTTTGAGACGCTCTCACCCTGGTTGCTGCTTAAATTAACCTACCCCAACAAGTTATTAATTATCGGTTAATTTCCCTGACTCAATAGTCTTAAATTTGCCAAAAGCGCGAGGATGGCCAGCTTTTTGGGAACAAAGAAAATAGCGCGCGGGTTCGTAATGATTTTCAGCACTAAAAGGTGAACAGAAATGATCTGCAAGTAAATCTTCTCGCACAAAGAAAGCATTCACTCCCGAAAAACTACAACCTATCAATTTATAACCCTTTTGATGACCAAGTTTTTCTAGAGCTTTCAAACTTGATCCCATATGACTATTATATTTCCATTGGTGACTAGGATTATACTGCATCACCCAACTGGATTCGGGGGGATAAATAGCATTATATTCGAGAATTACCACCCGGGGACGATAATTAGTAATTGCTTGCCAGACCCAATAATCATTACCATCAATATCAATGGATAATAGATCTAATTCTGTCGGTACATTGCCCTCTCGAAACAAGTCTTCAATATTTGCGGCAGTGATGAAAGTATTTTTTAAAGTTAATTGTTGGTTAGCAATTAAATCTTCAAAAGATTGGCGAATACTTTTACAAAATCGCTCACTGCCTTCAATCCAATAACCTTGCCATCCTTTCACTAACAAATAGGCACTATTATTTTCTAAACCGTTACCAACTCCAAATTCCACAAAGAATTTATTTGTGGTTCCAATGCGATTAAAAATCTCGCTAATAATGCCATCTTCTCCCGCTTGGGAAAAAACCTTAAATTCGTAGCGGTTTAGTTTTTTATGGTTATCATATTTTGGGTTTTTATGCAAGTTTTCTATCAGATAATTATCAATTTGTAACTCTGTTATTCTATCTTGATATTTTGAGGAGGAACTATTCAGAGACTTAAGGTTTTTAAGAATCTCTGGGATTGCTTGCCAAGGTGCTGCCATATTTTTGAGAAAGGTTTTCATGGATTTTAACTACAATTAACGAGTATTTTTTGATTCAATCGGTTGTTTAGATAACACCTGTGAATAACGGAGTCGGAGAAGAATTTTTTTCGCCCAATGTTGAAACACTTTCAACTGATGGCGTTGACTGGGTAAACGCATAATATAGACAAAGCGACGCATTATATCGGCTAATCTACCAGTAATATTAATGCCAAAACTGGAGACAAGGGCTGATTGTTTACCCAAGGTTAACATATCACCTAAATGGAGATAATAATAGGGTTGGGGCGATTTTTTTCTGATCACTGCCGAGATATTTTTGGCTACTACACTGGCTGCTTGATAGGCTGCCTGTGCTGTGGCAGGAATTACCTGTTTACTGGGATAAATTTCGGCTATATCCCCAAGGGCAAAAACTTCGGGATGGTCGATTAATTGTAAACTGGAACGGGTTAATAATTTGCCTTGTGCTGTTTTCTGACAATCTAAATTATTGATCCAATCCTGTGCCTCAGTTCCTGCTGTCCACAATAATAAATCAATGGGGATAACCTCATTTGTATTATCTTTAAATATGGTCATGGAATTAGCGGTAACTTCCTTTAATCCCGTGTTTAAATAGATACTAACATTCTTGGCTAAAAGGGAACGATAGGAAGCAACACGCACCGATTTAGGGAAGTTTTGCAGTATTTCCTCGTTCTTTTCCACTAGATGAACTTTGCCTTTTTTTCCTAAACGATCAGCTACCTTACAGGCTAATTCTACCCCATTGGGACCGCCGCCAATAATTGCTAAATTAATTGAGGATTTTCCTTTAGTTTCTAAGTCATGAATTGCCGTTTGTAATTTTTCCACATCCTCTAAACTCCGAAAAGTCAGCCCATAATCGGCTAACCCTGGTATAGCCGGCCAACGATTCCGCACTCCCACCGCTAAAACGAGGTAATCATAATCTATAACTTCCTCATTTTCTAAATATACTCGATGATTGTTTAAGTCAATATTACTGGCTTTTTGAGGTTTTAAATTAACCTGAGTTCCTGTTAATAATTGACGGTAGGAGGGGGCAATTTCCCAGCGTTGCAATTCTCCTGTAATTAGTTCATAGAGAAGGGGAGTAAAGAGAAAATGGTCTTTCGGTTCGACTAAAGTTATTTGCCATTGACCCGATTTTACTGCTGTTAATCGACTCAGATCAAGCGCCGTGTATAAACCACCAAACCCCCCCCCCAGAATGCAAATCTTAGTTATTGGTTTATTCATGGATTTTTATTCTCAGTTGTGTTTAAGATGGGTTTCAGTTCCGAAACTAATTGTTCTGAACGAATAATTCTCGCCGGGGGCAAAAGATGATAGTGAGTGTCAGCAAAAATAGTAGAATCGGTCTTAATATTCAAGTCTTTTGGGTCATAAATTGTTGGCACAACCCGACTTAATTCTTCGGCAGATTTGCGAATATTAGCAACGGTTTTACCATCATTTTTTGCATAAACCCAGGGCAAAGAAACCACTAAAGTCGCACCTTTTGCTTCTAAATCTTTCTTGAGCTTTTCAATAGCTTTAATCGAGTGAGCAGAGGCAGGAGTATTAAAAGTCATTTGCCACCATTTCCCCGTTCTTTCCTTAACTATAGTCGGATCACCTGTATTAGTAATCGGATCGGAAAGATAACCCGTCATTCTGCCTTTAGTGAATAAATCAACCATCGATTTAGTGACTGGACGCATCCCCGGAATACCTAATAACCAAGTATCCTCGATCATGGTTTTTAAAGGTATCCCACCTAACCCTGGTTTGCCAATAGCGACGCTAAAAGGTGCGGATCCCCAAAGTCCTTCGCCGCGATTAAAACCGTCCTCATCCATGAGCATGAGATATTCAGGAATCAGCAGAATTACGTCTCCTTGGCGCGCTTTTTCGAGAATCATAGCGGCAATGACATTTAACCCGATATCCCCCTGTAAACCGAAGTTAACCACGGGCATTCCCAATTCTTTGGCCATTAATTCCGAATTTATGCTATAATGCGCCCCCGATCCCGCCGTGACGATTAAACGCCGCGGTCCTTCGGTACTAGCTGCGATCGCAGATTTTTCTTCGTACATCATCCGCAACCAGCTTAATTCGCCGCCGTAGATGACATTATAAACAAAGCCGAGGGACCAAGCGACTCCCAGAGAAGCTAACCAGGGGAAAATGTTAAAGGATTTAGTATTCATCAGAATTCAAAGTAAATAAAGTCACCGGTATTAGTGGAAGCTAGGAGAATAGTTAAACCTAGCAATATTTTAGACAGCCAAGGCGATAGTAATAGTTCATATTCAAACTTTTTCTGAGCAATAGCCAGATGTTCGAGGATTAAAACAATGATACCAAGAACTAAAGCGACGCTTAAAACTGCTCCTTGATTGAGAGTATAGGAACTAAAAATTTCCCCGATATTAGCTAAGGAATAATTGAAAGGATTGGCAATAACCAGCATTTTGCCGATTAATCTTCTGGTGTTAATCTCCATGAAAAAGAGACAACCAAAAATGACAGCCAATTGTGTTAAAGTCCAGGAGACAATTTGCGGCTGAGAAACGTATTTTCCGACGAAAGCATAGAAAGGTCGGCCTAGATAACGCAGTAATAATAATAATGCCCCGTGGTAAGCGCCCCAAAAGATAAAATTCCAAGCTGCACCGTGCCAGAAACCAGAGAGAGTAAAGGTAATGAATAGATAAAAAGGCGCCCAACTTTTATTGGAACCCATCAGGGGTAAAAACACATAATCTCGAAACCAAGTGCTGAGGGTAATATGCCAACGTCGCCAAAATTCGTTAATACTTTGGGATGTGTAGGGAGCTAAAAAGTTTAATTCCAATCTAATGCCGACAAAATAAGCTAAACCAACAGCAATAAAGCTATAACCACCGAAGTCAAAATAGATTCTCAGGGTGAATAAAAAGGCCTCAAACCAGATATACCAAGCATTGTCAATCATCTTATCTAATTCGATGTAGGGAGCCAGGTTATCGGCGAGGACAAATTTCATAAATAAACCGAGGGAAAGCCAACGCAAACCCTTCTCGAAGTTTTCTCCTGTAAATTTGAGACGAAAGGATTCAATTTGTGGTAATAAATCCCGGCGACGCTCGATCGGACCTGCGACAATTTGCGGGAAAAAGGAGATAAAATTGACATAATCGAGGACGGCTAGGGGTTTCTTTTTCTTTTCCCGTAGGGAGTCCACCACGAAAGCCACCATCTGGAAGGTATAGAAGGATACCCCCGGTGGTATTTGGGTAGGCACGGGAATTGGGGAAAGTTCCTTCCAGTTAGAGGGGAGGGAAACGAATAATCCGATGACTTCCTGGACAAAAAAGCCGAAATACTTGAAGTAGGCAAGGACGAGAATATCGATGACGATAACGATAGTGGCTAGGATATTCGCTTTCCAGCCGCCCATTTTCAGCACTAGCCAGACCATAATGTAGTTAAAGGCTAGGGAGACGATGAAAACGAGGAAACTGGTGCGACTGGCGTAATAAAACAGGATCAGGGAAAGCGCCGCTAATCCAACTCCATCAAAAACACCTCGCCAGAGATTGAAGGACTTCGCTATATAGCGCGCCGTTAGGAAAGGAACGCTAAAAAGGATTAATATCCACCAAAATATAAAATCAGAGTAATTCAAGGCTTGTTAACTCCTGATGGTCTGTGTTACCTTGTTTGAGATGGGTTTCCTGACTTCTGATGCTTAGAGAAGAGGGATTTTCTTGACAAGCATATCAAATTTTGTCAGACTTGTCCATAAAATTACCTTCATCCATCCTAGAAAATCGAGGCTAGACAAGCAATGCTTTATCAAAAACTGTTAGATGCACATAAACGCTATCGGCAATTTAAGACTTATCCTCATATTGCTGATCAATACTGGTCTAGTCAATTGGCAGAGCATAATATTAGTCCTAATTATGTGGAATATGATGCTAAATCTGGTCAACTTTTTTATAAACCATTAGGGATCAGTTTAAGCAAAAATAAGCAGGATTTCCTCTTGGCTAGTAAAGTTGTTAACAAAGCTAACGCTTTAAAATCTCTGGCTGATTGTAAATTTTATATCGATGAGCAACAGGAATTAATTATCGAGATCGATGGAGTTAAGCTAATTATCGAGACGGGACAGGATTTGGATATCGCCCATGAAATTTTCCTGTTAGGTGTATATAATTTCCTCTATGACAAGCCCTGTGTAGCGATCGATATTGGTATGAATACGGGTTTTGCTAGTCTCTTTTTTGCCAATCGAGCTAATGTCAAAGCTGTCTATAGTTACGAACCTTTTAAGGCTACCTATGACCAAGCTTTCAGAAATTTTGCCCTCAATCCTAATCTAGCGGAGAAGATTAAAGCTTTTGATTATGGAGTCGGCGCTCGTGATGAAATTATTCAAGTCGAATACGATTACAATGTTAAAGGTAGTGTTGGTATTTCTGGTATTGACAACCAATTAAAACCTTTTGCCTCGAAACAAACAGCTACAGCCGATTTAATTCTGAAACCTTTCACCGATGTGTTTAAAGGTATTACCTCTGATTATCCCGATAGCGATATTGTTGCCAAGATTGATTGTGAAGGTTCCGAATACGAAATCCTCGATTCTTTAGCGGCAACTGGTCAATTAGGACAGATTAAAATTATCATGATGGAATGGCATAAAAAAGGTCCCGATGCTTTAGTCAAACATCTGCAAGACTTCGGTTTTATCATCTTCTCCCGGATGCCTCGCAGTAAAAATGTCGGCACTTTGTACGCAATTAAACCCTAAAGTCAGGAGTGAGGTGATGGGGAGATAGGGAAATGGGGCAATTTCCACTAATACCCCAAAACCCTAACACCTTCTAACTGATAACTGATAACTGATAACTGCTTTACTGTGCTTGACAATAGGTATTAAAAGCTTCGCCAGTTTCCTTTTCTAATTGGCCAGCTTTTCTGACCTTTTCCTGTGCTAATTTTGCCCCGTTTTTATTGCGAGTTTCGATCACTTGAATTATTTCACGAGTGGCAGTGGCATAATCTTCGTAAACTTGAGCGAAAGTGGTCTTATATTTCTCTAGTTCAGGATCCTTCACTGCTAATTTTTTCATATTTTCCGCGGCCTGTTCGATTTTATCGGCGGCTAATAGCCAACTTTTTTGGTCAATTTCTGTCCCTTGACCCTTGGTTAAAGATTTGGTTTCTTGGGCGACTTCGTTGGCAATCCGATAGATTTTTTGACATTGAAACTGTTTACTATCAGCACAACTTGCTAAAAAAGTCAAGCCTATAAATATTAAGATTATTTTTTTATTCATAGCATTGTATTTGAGATGATTCTAGGGAAGCTTATAGCGGTAAACTATCAGCCTCTAAGTAGGGAGGCACAATTATTTGTAGGATGGGTTAGCGGTAGCGTAACATGAGCGGGCGTTGGGTTTCATGCTTCAACCCAACCTACGTTCATCTTATATTTAATTACACCCACCTACTTAGCAGTTTTTTACTGTTATCGACTGATAGAATTGTTCAATCTGATAATACTAAAGTTTAGCACTCGATCGCTGTTAAGCGTGTCTTTTTTGATGCCAATTCCAGGCGTGTTCAACTATTACCTTAAGATCGGCATATTGGGGATGCCAACCGAGAACCTGTTTAGCTTTATCACTACTGCCGATTAAAATGGGGGCATCACCTGCCCTTCTGGGACTTTCGATGACCGGAATATCTAAACCAGTTACCTCTCTCGCTGTTTCAATCACTTCACGCACAGAAAAACCATTACCATTACCCAAATTAAACACATTACTTTCGCCCCCATTTAAGAGATATTCTAAGCCTAAAACGTGAGCCTGTGCCAAATCATTAACATGGATATAATCCCGCACAGCAGTACCATCGGGAGTATCATAATCCGTGCCGAAAATTGACAGGGAATCCCGTTTTTTCAGGGCAGTTAATAAAGCCAAGGGAATTAAATGGGTTTCCGGTTGGTGATCTTCCCCTAATAAACCACTGGGATCGGCTCCTGAAGCATTAAAATAACGGAAAGCCACCGATTTAAAACCATAGGCCCGATCAAAATCCCTAAGAATTTGTTCCACCATTTCCTTGCTGGCTGCGTAGGGACTGAGGGGATGATGGGGGTGACTTTCCGTCATCGGAATTTCCTTCGGCATTCCATAAATGGCACAGGTGGAAGAAAAAACAAATTTCTTCACATCGGCGGCGATCATCGCTTGCAAAAGAGTCAGACTACCACTAACATTATTTTGATAGTAAATAGCCGGTTCTTGGACCGATTCCCCCACGGCAATAAAAGCGGCAAAGTGCATGACAGCGGTAATATCACGACTAGCAAATAAATTATCCAGCAGCGATCGATCCCTGGTATCACCGACAATTAACTCAACTTTTAATATATCCTTAATGATTTCGGCGTGACCGTAGGATAAATTATCGAGTACGATGACGGAATAACCGGCATTTTTGAGCGCTAGAACTGCATGGGAACCAATATAACCCGCACCGCCAGTAACGAGAATGGTAGGTTTAACTTGAGACACGCGATCATACCTATTTGAAATTGACTTGTCTATAACTTTATACCCTAATTTTGCTTTGAGTTGACCATCATGTTAAGTCCCCTCGATCTATCTCTTTCCCTTGACAAAGAAACTTATCAATCACAAATTAAAGATTTAATGCAACAACTGCGATCGCTACAGAAGTCCTGTTGGGAATGTAAATTACCCGTGGTGGTGGTTTTGGAAGGTTGGGCGGCGGCAGGCAAGGGAACTTTAGTCAAAAAAATGGTTAACTATATGGATCCTCGCGGTTTTACCGTCCATCCAATTTTAACCCCTTCCCCCCAAGAGGAAAGTTACCCGTTTTTGTGGCGATTTTGGCAAAAACTGCCAGCAAAAGGCAGTATCGGCATTTTTTATCACAGTTGGTACACCCATCTACTAGAGGATCGACTCTTAAATAAATTGCCCTCCTCCCAGATTCCCCTAGTCATGCGCGATATCAACACCTTTGAGCGACAATTATCTGATGATCGGGTCGCAATCGCTAAATTCTGGATTCACCTCAGTCAAAAGGAATTAAAGTCACGCATCAAAGAATACGCCGAAAATGAACTAGAATCTTGGCGCGTGCGTCCGGAAGATTGGCAACAGGCCAAACGTTATGATGAGTATGCCAGTTTAGCCGAGGAAATGATTACCTACACTAGCACGGGGGCCGCCCCTTGGATATTGGTGGAGGGCAACTGTCAACGTTGGGCCCGGGTAAAAGTTCTCTCCCAATTAGTCGGTACGATCGCTCAAGCTTTGGATCAGCGGCAATTACCGATCGAACCCCCTGTCAATCTACCACCTCAAGCCCAATTACTGCCCACGGAACCCGATTATCTGGGGAGAGTGGACTTAAGTGCCAAATTGGAAAAAGAAGACTATAAAATCCGTTTGCGTCAGGCACAGGTAGAATTAAGAAAACTGCAATTAGAGATTTTTCAGGCAAATATTCCCGTTTTAGTCCTCTTTGAGGGGTGGGATGCCGCCGGTAAGGGAGGGGCGATCAAACGCTTAACCGATACCCTCGATCCTCGCAGTTATCAAGTGATTGCCTTTGCTGCCCCGACGGAGGAAGAACACCGCTATCATTATCTCTGGCGCTTCTGGCGGAAATTACCCGCAGCCAAAACTATCGGTATATTCGATCGCAGTTGGTATGGACGGGTTTTGGTGGAGAGAGTGGAAGGATTCGCTAAAGATATGGACTGGCGGCGGGCATATCAAGAAATTAACGAATTTGAAGCACAATTAACCCATTCAGGCTGTGTTTTAGTCAAATTCTGGTTACATATTAGCCCCGAGGAACAGTTAAATCGCTTCAACGAGCGCCAAACTAACCCCTATCGTCAACATAAACTCACCGATGAAGATTGGCGCAATCGAGAAAAACAGCCCCTCTATCATGTGGCAGTTAATCACATGGTAGCCCGTACTAGCACCCCCGTCGCCCCTTGGACGATTGTAGCGGCAAATGATAAGTATTTCGCTCGCGTTAAAGTCATAGAAACAGTAATTGCCGCTATTGAAACGGGTTTGAAACAACGGGGATAGGGGAGGGGATAGGGATTTTTTCGATTCAGTTGTACAATTTACCTTTGAGTAGGCACTAAACTAAACCCGTAACTTGAGGCAGATAATCACGGCAAAAAAATGCGTGCAAACGTTGACGCTCAGAAGTTAGAACGCCTAATGCAAATCTTAGGTAAAGAAGCTCAGGGTTCAGGCACTATCTACTTTACAGGTGGAGCGAGTGCCTTACTGGTGGGATGGCGGAATTCCACAGTCGATGTGGATATCCGTCTAGATCCAGAACCACTGGGCATTTTTCAAGCGATCGCCAAGCTGAAAAAAGAATTGAACATCAACATTGAACTGGCATCTCCGCAGGATTTTCTGCCCCCTATTCCGGGATGGCGCGATCGAAGCGTATTCATTGGCAAACGAGGTCAAATCTCTTTCTATCACTATGATTTTACAGCCCAAGCTCTTTCTAAACTATC
This sequence comes from Microcystis sp. LE19-84.1B, assembly GCF_027531875.1. NCBI lineage: Bacteria > Bacillati > Cyanobacteriota > Cyanophyceae > Chroococcales > Microcystaceae > Microcystis > Microcystis sp. LE19-84.1B. The sequence continues at coordinate 17,301 of NZ_JAPZSR010000441.1, forward strand.
GAGAGGGTTTGACCGTGACTTGAAAGATATTGAGGCTATGTACGAACACAAATTATTCTCTTTGAATGAGCTAGGGGAATGCTTTGAAGCGATTGCACCGGAACTAATCCGATTCCCCTCCCTTAACCCTGATGTGCTGAGAAGCAGAGTCGAGAACTTTATTGAACGTTTTCAATGTCCATCAGAGGAGAAGCAATCATGAATCTCAATGAGTTGCCAGGGGCCGAGATCATCTTACCCGGACTGAGGGATCTTCACAATGGGGAGTCCAATACCATTGGGGCGTTGCTAGTTGCGATCGCATCGACGCGCCTAACGGAAGTCGGTTTCGATATCCCTAAAAATCACCTAGCTTCAGAGCCTGAGCTAACCTTGTATGCCTATCTCCAAGAGGAACGGGATGATGCTTATTCTTACTATAATGCTTTGCTGAATCGCCTCAATAGCTTTTGCAATGCACTCGAACTCGCTTATAAAATATGATGACAATTTCCCCAAGTTTAATTTCTCCCGATCTTAGTTTGGCCGATATTCCCCTAGAGGAAACCCTCTCTTTAGGAGTGATGGCTTCTGGTAGTGGTTCCAATTTTGCTGTTTTAGCGGCAGCTATCGCTAAAAAACAACTTAATGCCCGGATCCCTGTCCTCATCTACAATAATCCCGATGCCAAGGTAAAAGAAAAAGCCGATCACTACAATATCCCCTCGGTTTTCCTCGATCATCGTCAATTTAAACCCAGAGAAGAACTCGATCGGGCAATAGTAGAAACTTTCCAAGAATACGGCGTAAAATGGGTAATTATGGCGGGCTGGATGCGAATTGTCACCCCGGTTTTACTAGATGCTTTTCCCGATCGCGTGATCAATATCCATCCTAGTTTACTACCCAGTTTTAAAGGTGTGCGCGCCGTAGAACAAGCTTTAGCGGCAGGGGTAAAAGTGACCGGATGTACTGTGCATATCGCTCGCGCGGAGGTAGATAGTGGACCAATTTTAATGCAAGCAGTGGTTCCCATTCTCCCCGATGATACCGCGGCCAGTCTCCACGAACGCATTCAAGTGCAAGAACATCGCATTTTCCCAGTAGCGATCGCTTTAGCATCGAAATTGGGTCTGTAGAGATAGATTTCTGGACTTTCTTGGCGAGAATACTGGCAAAAAAACGAAAATTCAAGGCAAATCGTTAAATATCACTCCTTCGTAAATTTCCTGAAAACTGAGAGCAAAATTGACAGAAGTTAAAGATAAACTGGCATTTTCGCCCTCGTATTCCGTTAATAACCATTTATTTTCTTCAGTTTTGTTATACTGCATGATATATGGACGACTTTGACTAATCAGAATATATTCTTGCAATTCCGGCAGCGAACGATAATAGAGAAATTTATCGCCCTGGTCATAGTTTTGAGTCGATTTTGAGAGGACTTCTACTATTAATCTGGGATTGGTAATAGTTGTCTTGCCAGTTTCATAATAAATCGGTTCCCCCTCAATTAGCATGACATCGGGATAGGTTGCCTGACGATATTGCGCTATCCATACTTTAACGTCACCGATAAATATTTTATAGTGAGACTGGGGTAACTTTAGGCGTAAATAAAAGTAAAAATTACCTGCAATTTTATTATGATCGGTAGTGCCTCCTGTCATCGGTACGATTTCCCCATCTTGATACTCATGTTTATAGGTTGCCGTTTCCTCTAGTTGTAAATATTCGGCAAAGCTATAGGTACTTTTATCTGTGGCTATGGTCATAATTGATTGATTCTTTGGTTAACTTAAGCTGGTTTAAACAACTGGTTTAATCATTGATTATATTAAAAGTAACTCCTTCGTAAATTTCCTGAAAACTGAGAGCAAAATTGACAGAAGTTAAAGATAAACTGGCATTTTCGCCCTCGTATTCCGTTAATAACCATTTATTTTCCTCAGTTTTGTTATACTGCATGATATATGGACGACTTTGACTAATCATAATATATTCTTGCAATTCTGGCAGCGAACGATAATAAAGAAATTTATCACCCTGGTCATAATTTTGAGTTGATTTTGAGAGGACTTCTACTATTAATCTGGGATTGGTAATAGTTGTCTTGCCAGTTTCATAATAAATCGGTTCCCCCTCAATTAGCATCACATCGGGATAGGTTACTTGACGATATTGCGCTATCCATAATTTAACGTCACCGATAAAAATATCATATTTCTGTCCTTTGAGGGCAAATTTTAAATAAGCGGCAAAATTGAGAGCAATTTTATTATGATCGGTAGTGCCTCCTGTCATCGGTACGATTTCCCCATCTTGATACTCATGTTTATAGGCTGCCGTTTCCTCTAGTTGTAAATATTCGGCAAAGCTATAGGTACTTTTATCTGTGGCTATGGTCATAATTTAAGTAGCTGGTTATAATTAAATTAAAAATGGATTTTAGGTTCGATCCCCCCTGCCCCCCTTGATAAGGGGGGTGCCGATAGGCGGGGGGATCCCCCTTAATAAGGGGGGTGCCGATCTCCCCCTTATTAAGTAGGGTTGATTCATGAATCAACCCTAGGGTTGGGGGGGGGTTGCCTCTTGCCTAATCTCAACAAGCAATTTAAATACTTAACAGCTTAACAGCTATCTTAATAAGACTTTTGAAAATTTTTACCCAGCAACTAAACCAGAATTTGATCTCTCCCAAATGTGGGACAATTGACAAAGAACTAAGAATTGTAGAATCCCCCCATCATGACCTCGGAACTATCGAAGCAATACGATCCCAAGATCACAGAAACGAAATGGCAGCAATATTGGGAAAATCAAGAAATATTTACAGCAAACCCCGAAAAAGGCGGCGAAACCTACTGTATAGTCATCCCCCCTCCCAATGTTACCGGTAGTCTCCACATGGGTCACGCTTTCGAGAGTTCCCTAATTGATACACTTGTTCGCTACAAACGCATGACCGGCAAAAATACCCTCTGGCTGCCCGGTACGGATCACGCTAGTATTGCAGTACAAGCTATACTTGATCGCCAATTAAAAGCCGAAAAAACCGACCGTTATCAACTAGGAAGGGAAAAATTCCTCGAACGCGCTTGGCAATGGAAAGAGGAGTCCGGTAGTACCATTGTTAATCAACTGCGACGCTTGGGGGTATCCGTCGATTGGACGCGGGAACGTTTCACCATGGATGAGGGACTCTCCCATGCTGTCCGTACTGCTTTTATCAAACTCTATGAGGACGGATTAATCTATCGCGGTCAATACTTAGTTAACTGGTGTCCCGAATCCCGGTCGGCCGTTTCCGATTTAGAGGTGGAAAACAAGGATATTGAGGGAAATCTCTGGTATTTTCGCTATCCTCTCAGCGATGGTAGCGGTTATCTTCAAGTAGCCACCACAAGGCCCGAAACCATGCTCGGTGATACTGGTGTCGCTGTCAACCCGCAAGACCCCCGTTATCGCCATTTAATCGGCAAAACCGTCACTTTACCGATAATGGGGCGAGAAATCCCCATTATTGCCGATGAATTAGTGGATACCCAATTTGGAACCGGTTGCGTCAAAGTTACGCCGGCCCACGATCCCAAGGATTTTGAGATGGGTAAACGCCATAATTTAGCCTTTATTAATATCATGAATTTAGACGGCAGTTTAAACGAAAATGCCGGAATATTCGCAGGTCAAGATCGTTTTGTTGCCCGCAAAAATGTCGTTAAAAAACTCGATGAAGACGGCTTTTTAGTTAAGATTGAAGCCTATCGTCATAGTGTCCCCTATAGCGATCGAGGTAAAGTTCCCGTGGAACCCCTTTTATCTACCCAATGGTTCGTTAAAATTGAACCTTTAGCCACAAAAGCTTTAACCTGTTTAGATCAGGAAAACTCGCCCCGTTTTGTGCCAGAAAGATGGACAAAAGTTTATCGCGATTGGTTAGTTAAACTAAAAGATTGGTGTATTTCTCGACAACTGTGGTGGGGTCATCAAATTCCCGCTTGGTATATTATCAGTGAAACTAACAACGAAATTACTAATCATACTCCCTTCGTCGTTGCTCGGGATGAAACCTCCGCTTTAGCCAAGGCCAAACAAGAGTATGGAGAGGATATAATTATTCAACAAGACCCCGATGTTTTAGATACTTGGTTTTCCTCGGGATTGTGGCCATTTTCGACTATGGGATGGCCAGAAAAAACCCTTGATCTAGACACCTATTATCCCACCACAACCCTCGTCACTGGTTTTGATATTATCTTTTTCTGGGTGGCCAGAATGACGATGATGGCGGGGTATTTTACGGGACAAATGCCTTTTAAAGATGTCTATATTCACGGTTTGGTTAGGGATGAAAACGGCAAAAAGATGTCTAAATCTGCCAATAACGGCATCGATCCCCTAATTTTAATTGATAAATATGGAACCGATGCTTTACGATATACCTTAATTCGAGAAGTGGCAGGAGCAGGACAGGATATCAGTCTGCAATACAACCGTAAAACCGATGAATCGGAATCCGTAGAAGCAGCCCGAAATTTTGCCAATAAAATTTGGAATGCTTCCCGTTTTGTGATGATGAATCTGGAGGGAAAAACCCCAGAAGAATTGGGAGAACCAGCTTTAGAAAATTTAGAATTAGCCGATCGCTGGATTTTATCTCGTTATCATCAAACAGTACAAAAAACTAGAGATTATCTAGAAAATTATGGCATGGGGGAAGCGGCAAAAGGTCTATACGAATTTATCTGGCGCGATTTCTGTGATTGGTATATCGAGTTAGTGAAAACTCGTTTATGGAAGGATAAAGAATCGGTTTCCTGCGCTACAGCCCGGCAAACTTTGGCTTTTATCTTGGCAGGGACATTAAAATTATTACATCCCTTTATGCCCCATATTACCGAGGAAATTTGGCATAATTTAACCCAAGAAAATCAGCAGGTTTTGGCTTTAGAAACCTATCCAATAGCTGATAGTTCTCTGATCGATCTAGATTTAGAAAATACTTTTGAGTTATTAATTGAAAGTATTCGGGTGTTGCGTAATTTGCGGGCCGAAGCGGGGATTAAACCGGGGGCAACGATCACGGCAATTTTACAGACAGAAAACAGTCAAGAATTAGCTATTCTGCAACGCGGACAAGTGTACTTAAAAGACTTGGCCAAGATCGAAAACTTAATTTTGACGGCAAAATTAACCGAGGAAGTCAATCAAGCGATCGCTGGTGTTGTCGCTACGGTAGAAATCCTCATCCCCCTGTCCGGATTGGTTGATATATCGGTATTGGCCGGGAAATTAGCGAAAAATTTAGCTAAAGTGGAAGGGGAAATCAAGAGTTTGAGCGATCGCTTGAATAAACCTAGCTTTGTCGAAAAAGCTCCAGAAGCTTTAATCCAAAAAACGAAGCAAGCTTTAGCAGAGTCCGAAAAACAAGCCCAAATCCTCCAAGAACGCTTAAAACGTCTGCGATAGTGTTTTTGTACTAAATAAGTCCAGTGGGCTAGAGCAAAGCTACTGCGATCGAGATTATCGAAAATTTGGGTTTAAAACCCCGTCGTAGAACGACGACTTTTCTTGATCCCTGATATAAGTAGGGAGGCACAATTATTTGTAGGATGGGTTAGCGGTAGCGTAACATAATCGGGCGTTGGGTTTCATGCTTCAACCCAACCTACGTTCATCTGTCTCCTGTCTCGACTAGGAAATTAATTTTGCACGACTACTGAAATAAACAACATTTTGGTTGTTTATTTCTTTTTGTTGCGATTGAGTATTTATACTGAACTTTTGTCCCTAGGATTTCTATAATAGTGTTAGGACAGCTAAAAAGTTAATTTGCGATTCGTTGACTGGGTATATGTAGTCAAGCTCGACATTTTTATAACAGTTCTAGTCACAATTATCTGGTAAAAGTGTGGGTGATTTTTGTAGGTTAGTTTCCGACTAATCTCCGCTCGGTTTTGCTTGGAATCACAGCTAAGAGAAGGGGTAGATTATGAGTAACGATTATTCTCTCTTATTCGATGGAACCGATGACTATATCAGTATTCCCCATGATTCTAATGCAGTCACAATCACTATTATTGATGATGATATACCAAAACCCGGAACTTTAGCCTTTAGTGATGCTCAATTTAGTGTTAATGAAGACGGAACACCCGTTAATGTTGTCACCATTAATCGTACAGGTGGAAGTGATGGACAAGTTGGCGCGACGATAGCTTTAAGTGATGGAACAGCTAAACGTCCTAATGATTATCCTAATAATTCTATCCCTGTCATCTTTAATAATGGGGAAACCTCTAAAACTATTACTATTACTATTCCTATTGTAGATGATATTCAATTTGAAGGAAGTGAAACCCTCGATTTAACCCTAACAAATGCTACAGGCGGCGCAACCATTGGCGCACAAGACAAAGCAACTTTAACGATAGTTGATAACGAAGTTAATCAAGTAATCATCCTTGATGAAGGACAAACAAAACTGATTAATAATGCTGTTCTTAAAGCTGTTGAAACTAATAAGTTACCCACAGAGATTATCTATACCTTAACTGATTTACCTGATAACGGTCAGTTAATTCTCAATAATCCCACTGGTAAAGCATTATCATTTGATGGAGGTAGTGATTATGTAAACTTACCAGCTAGTGCTATAGGAGGTGCAATTACAGTTGAAGCTTGGGTTTATGCTAAAGATTCTCATCGCTATTGGCAGAGAATTATTGATTTGGGAAATGGGAGAATAAATAATAATATTGTACTTGGTTGGTATGGCAGTTCTGGTCAAATGTTTATGGAAAATTACCAAGGTAGTAGCACAATAAAAATTATTACCAATGAAATATTTCCTGAAAATCAATGGACTCATGTTGCCGCAGTTACTAATAGCAATGGCAATGCCTATATCTACTGGAATGGTCAAATAAAGGCTTCTGGTAATATTTACCCTGTAGTCAATACTATTCGCTATAATCAGTATATTGGTAAAAGTAATTGGGTTCCTCCTGATGCAGATTTTTATGGAGTTTTTGATGAAGTTAGAATCTGGAATAAAGCCAGAACTCAAGCTGAAATTCAAGCTGACATGAATCGTCAATTAACAGGTAATGAAACTGGGTTGGTCGGTTATTGGAACTTTAATGAAGGTTCAGGAAATACGGTTACAGACTTAACTAATAATCATAATAATGGCACAATTTATGGTGCAACTTGGACAACAGGAATTGTACCCACCAGTACAACTTTAAAACTGGGTGATACTTTCAGCCAAGCTGATATAGATAATGGTCTTTTAACCTATCAGCATAACGGAAGTGAAACCACATCTGATAACTTTAAATTTACCCTTGCCGATGTCAAAAATGAATTTCAGGTTAATACCTATACAACTAATAATCAAGGATTTAATGATAACTACCATCAATCATCAACAACAGCTTTAAAAGATGGTGGCTTTGTAATCGTTTGGTCATCTCAAGGACAAGATGGCAGTGATTGGGGAATCTATGGGCAACGTTACGACATTAATAGTAATAAAATAGGCAGTGAATTTCAAATTAATACCTACACTCAAAATGCTCAATATAACCCCTCAATTACAGCTTTAAATAGTGGCGGTTTTGTTGTGGTTTGGGCATCTAAATTACAAGATGGAAGTGGTAATCCTATTTATGGACAACGCTATGATACTAATGGCAATAAAGTAGGCAGTGAATTTCAAATTAGTACCTATACTCAAGATACCCAATGGTGGGAACCTTATCCTTCAGTAACAACTCTTAATGATGGTGGTTTCTTTGTCACTTGGGCATCTGAATCAGGAGATGTTGATGGTAATATTTATGGACAACGCTATGGTGCTAATGGCAATAAAGTAGGTACTAATTTCCCAATTAATACTTATACTTCTGGAATCCAAATACAAGCGGCCGCAATAACCCTAAATAATGGTGATTTAATCGTTGCTTGGCAATCCTATCCTCAAAATAATGGTCATTGGGGTCTTTATGGACAGCGTTATGACAACAATGGTAATAAGCTAGGCAATCAGTTTCAAATTCATTCTAGTCCTTATTATGATTGTTCTGGCCCGAAAATAGCTGTATTAACTGATGGTGGATTTGTTGTTACTTACGAATCTGGAGACTGGAATGGAAATGGTATTGATGGTAGTGGTTATGGTGTTCATGGACAAAAATTTGACTCCACCGGTAATAAAATAGGCAGTGAATTTCTAATTAATACTTATACTACTGGAAATCAATTTTATCAATCTGTAACTGCTTTAGGTAATGGTGGATTTGTTGTTGTTTGGCAATCCCAAAATCAAGATGGTAGTGGTTATGGTATTTATGGACAGCAATTTGACGCTAATTGTAATAAGATTGGTAATGAATTTGCCATAAATCAATACACTGCTAATAATCAATGGGTTCCTGCCATAACAACCTTAGCAGATGGAAGTTCTGTTATCATTACTTGGACATCAGAAAATCAAGATGGAAGTGGATACGGTATCTATGCACGAAAATTTAATACCAGCGACCCACCTATTTCTACTTTTAACATTACTATTAATAATGTTAATGAAGCCCCGACAAATATCCAACTCAGCAAGAATAACATTGATGAAAATAGCCCTAACGGAACAGTTATCGGCACATTAACTACCACTGATCCCGATGCCAATAATACCTTTAGTTACAGTTTAGTTGATAATGCAGGTGGTCGCTTTGCAATTAACAGTAATCAATTAATTGTCGCTGATGGAACTAAATTAGATTACGAAACTAATCAAAAGCATACTATCACTATTCGGACGCAAGATCAAGGCGGATTAACCTACGATAAATCTTTTGATATTAACCTAATTGATGTGGCTGATTCTGGTGTAATTGCTTTCAGTCAAGCTAATTATTCTGTCAAAGAAGACGGAACACCTATCAACGAAATTACTTTAACTCGTAGCATTAATACTCAGGGACAAGTTAGTGTTACTGTTACTCCTAGTAACGGGACAGCAACAGCATCCAATGACTACAATAATGCACTGATTACGGTCACATTTGCTGATGGCGAAACCAGCAAGAAAATTGCTATTCCCATTGTCAAAGATACTGGTTATGAAGGCAACGAAACCGTAAATTTAACCCTCAGTAATCCCACCAATGGCGCAACATTAGGAACACAAAAAACAGCCACTTTAACTATTGTTGACACACCTATTACTTATTACCTAACGACTGCAACAACTTGGACTGATGCACAAGCACAAGCGCAAGCAGTGGGAGGTAATTTAGTTACCATTAATGATGCGGCAGAAAATCAATTTTTAGTCAATTCTTTCGGCAGCAATGAATCATTCTGGATAGGATTTACCGATGCAGCACAAGAGGGTAATTGGCAATGGATTAATGGTGAACCCGTTACTTATGTTAATTGGTATGTTACAGAACCCAATAATAATGGGAATGAAGATTATGGGATTATTAACGATCCTTACGATCCTCATCCTAGCGAAAAATGGTATGATTTACCGAATACTCCTCCGTCTCATTTTCCTCCTCAATTAAAAGGAATTGTTGAAGTTCTCAATGGAACATCTACTATTTCTGTTAGCGATACAACCATTAATGAATCTCAAAATCAAGCAACTGTAACAGTCAAATTAACAGGAATTAGCCATCAAGCTTTTACTGTTGATTACAGTACCAATAACGGAACAGCCAAAGCAGGACAAGACTATACTTCTGTTAGTGGAACATTAACCTTTAATGCAGGAGAAAGTCAAAAAACTATCACTATTCCCATTAATAATGATACCAATTATGAAGGGAATGAAACCTTTACCCTTAATCTATCTAATCCTATAGGTGGCGCAGTTTTAGGAACAAGTACAGCCACAATCACTATTATTGATAATGACGTTTCCAGCAACCCCACCGAAGGAGATGACACCCTTTACGGAACACCAGGAAATGATACCATTGACGGATTGGGCGGAAATGACCAGATTTTTGGACTAGCAGCAAACGATAATCTCTTGGGTGGAATCGGGAATGATACCCTTAACCCCGGTTTGGGAATCGACACCGTAAATGGTAACGATGGAAGTGACTTACTACTCCTCGATTACTCTACCCTAACCAGCAATATTACCTCTACCAATACGGGTACAAGTGGCACAATCACCACTACTAATAACAGCGTCACCTACACCAACATCGAAGCAATGAATCTTCAGGGTGGCAGTGGCAACGATACTATCTACGGAACCTCTGGCAACGATACCATCTTTGGCAACGGTGGTGCAGATTACCTCATTGGTGGTGATGGCGATGATAGTCTCGATGGCGGCGCGGGTAATGATACCCTCTATGGTGGGGCAGGAGATGATACCCTCAATGGTGGTGTGGGAGATGATACCTTTAACCTGAGTGGTACAGGTACAGTTATTGGTGGCGATGGGGATGATATCTTTATCTTCTATGGCCCCTATACTGGTATCATTGACGGCGGTGGCGGTAACGATCGCATTGACATAGCACCGGGTTATTCTGGAAATATCGTTTTCCCCGCAACTATCACCGGCATAGAAAGCGTAATTGTACCCGGAAGTGGTGGCGACGATTACCTCATCGGTGACGATGGCAATGATTCCCTCAATGGACAAGATGGTAACGACACCCTCGAAGGACGCGGCGGTAATGATAACCTTTTAGGTGGTACAGGCAACGATGTCATCTACACTGGTTTAGGAATAGATACGGTAGATGGGGGGGAAGGCATCGACCACCTGATCGTAGGCTATTCTAGCCTAACAACTCCAGTCTCCTCAACCTACAGCAATGGTTCAGGGAGTATCAACACCACTGATAACCAAGTAACCTACGATCGCATTGATAGATTAACCTTAATCACCGGCAGTAATCAAGATTTTTTGGCAGGAACAACCGGCAGTGATAGCCTCGATGGACAAGCAGGTAATGACACTCTTTTAGGAGTTGATAGCCATAGCCTCACCCCGGGTCTTAATGAAATTGATACAATGACGGGAGGAACAGGCAGCGATCGCTTTATCCTCGGTGATGAAAGTTGGTGGAGCTACGATGATCGCAATCATAGCAGTAATGGTGCCACAGACTACGCCCTAATTCAAGACTTTAGCTCGATCGAAGATGACATCGTACAACTGCACGGCGACAAGAGTTATTATCGTCTAGAAACCGTCAATAACGATACCCATCTCTACCTAGACCAGCCGGTGGGTGAACCAGATGAACTTATCGCTATTTTCGCCAATCTTACTGGTTTAGAACTGAACTCGGAGGCTTTTGTCTTCATTGCTGCCGCTATAGAATTGCCGCAAGTCAGTCTAGCGGTTAATCCCAGTAATGTCAATGAAAACGGTTCACCGAACCTTATCTATACCTTCACTCGCACTGGAGACAAAACTAATTCTTTAACCGTTAACTTCAACGTCAGTGGAACGGCTACTTTCAGCAATGACTACACCCGTAGTGGGGGTAATAGTTTCAGTGCAACAGCAGGTTCGATTACATTTCTAGCCGGCTCATCCACCGCTACCCTGACCCTCAATCCCACCGCTGATAATATCGTTGAACCCCATGAAACCATTGGCATTACCCTCACCAGTGGCACCAGTTACACGATTGGCACAACCGCAGCCGTGATAGGCACAATTACCAATGATGACGCAGATACCAACAACAACGAACTCATCGGCGGCAGTGGCAATGATAGCCTCGGCGGACTAGCAGGTAACGACACAATTATCGGTAATGCTGGCAATGATACCCTCAATGGCGGTGCGGGTGTTGATAGCCTAATTGGAAATACAGGCAACGATACCTATATCATCGAAAATTTGGGTCTGAAACCCCGTCGTTCTACGACGGCTTTACTGTTAAATATTAACACATTTACGAAATATATGCTAGAGTGCGAGATATGGAAAAAGCCTACTCGTTTCGATTTTACCCCACACCCGAACAAGAGTCGCTATTGCGGCGCACTTTGGGCTGTGTAAGATTAGTTTACAATAAAGCTCTCCATGCCAGAACACAAGCTTGGTACGAAAGACAAGAAAGAGTAGGCTACGCTCAAACTTCTTCAATGCTAACCGATTGGAAAAAGCAAGAAGAATTAGACTTTCTCAATGAAGTAAGCTGTGTACCTTTACAACAAGGGTTAAGACACCTACAAACGGCTTTTACCAATTTCTTTGCTGGTCGTACTAAGTATCCTAACTTTAAGAAAAAACATCAGGGAGGAAGTGCCGAATTTACTAAGTCTGCTTTTAAATTTAAAGACAGACAAATCTATTTAGCTAAATGCGCAGAACCTTTACCTATTCGATGGTCAAGACAAATACCAGAAAGCTGTGAACCAAGCACAGTAACAGTCAGATTACATCCCTCAGGACGCTGGCATATCTCAATTAGATTTGATGACCCAACGATTAAGCCTCTACCAGTAACAGATAAAGCCATTGGAATTGACTTAGGAATTAGTAGCCTAGTAATTACCAGCGACGGCGATAAAGTATCTAATCCCAAGCATTTTAAGAAACATTATCGGAGACTGCGAAAGGCACAAAAAAATCTTTCTAGAAAACAGAAAGGGTCAAAAAATCGGGAAAAAGCGAGAATCAAAGTAGCAAGGATTCACGCTCAAATCACCGATAGCAGAAAAGACCATTTACATAAGCTAACCACTCAATTAGTTCGGGAAAACCAAACGATTGTGGTTGAGAATTTAGCCGTCAAGAATATGGTCAAAAACCCGAAATTATCTCAGGCAATATCTGACGTTAGCTGGGGAGAAATCACTCGACAATTAGCCTACAAATGCCGTTGGTATGGCAGAAATTACATCGAAATAGATAGATGGTTTCCTAGTTCTAAAAGGTGTAGTAATTGCGGGTATATTGCTGAAAAAATGCCGTTAAATATTCGAGAGTGGGATTGTCCAGACTGTGGGACTCACCATGACCGAGATATTAACGCGAGTAAAAATATTTTGGCCGCAGGGCTTGCGGTGTCAGTCTGTAGAGCGACCATAAGACCAGAACAGAGTAAATCTGTTCAGGCAGGTGCGGAACCCCGCAAGGGAAAGAAGCAGAAACCTAAATCGTGAGGTTTGGGAATCGCCGTCCGTTTTACGGCGGCGAGGATGTCAACGGGAATAATCCATTGGGTCGGTTGCGTCAGTTTTTTCAGTCTAGCGGCTTCTGCCATTTCTAACATCTTTTCCAAAGAAGTTTCGGCAATAAATTTGGCTGCTTCGGCGGCATGGGCTTGATTGGGGCATCGATCGCCTAAAATACAACCATTTAGGCAATCTACAGCACAATTTACCTGTTTTTCCATAAATCTCTTTTTCTGACTAGATTTGGCCTTTATATTTTAACCCAACTTTTTTTCAGTACCCAAGCAAAATTAATTACCATCGAAAATGAGGTAATTGACCACCTGAAAATCGGTAAAATCCCACACCCCCCCGATGTCGGGGGGGCAGGGGGGGTGGGGGTTGGGGGGGCTACACCCTACCCCTAGGAAAAACTTTTTGCCGCAAACCCTAGGTAAGTAATTATGCCAGTTAAGAAAGCGGCACGCTTAACCTTTCCCTAACCCATAAATTGTTATATATTTCAATTGTGTGAGGAGTGAGAAGAAAGCAAAGTCCTTGGGGTCGAAACACGGCAAGACTCCCAAGGGCTTTTCCATGTCTAGGGAACAATTGTCAGTCTTGACATCCTCGCCGCCCTAAAAGTGCGGCGATTCCTAAACCTCACGATTTAAGTTTCTGCTTCCACCACCGTCGCATACCACAGTTAAAAAACCATGTACTGTCTTACACAGAGTCCACAGACTTTCGCCCCATTTCA
>NZ_JAPZSR010000390.1:0-5874 GCF_027531875.1 Microcystis sp. LE19-84.1B
GCAAGATTTTGAGAGAATCGTCGTTCAAAACCTTGCGTCTTCATCGGCCCGCGTCCTGTAGGGGCGAAGCATTCGGGCAATAACCTATCGGTGAAACCGTAGATTTTCTATCCGAATGCTTCGCCCGTACTTTTTGCCGCAGACCCTAATTAGGGTTTGCGGCAAAAAGTTTTTCCTGGCGGCAGGGTGTAGGGTGTCGGGTGTCGGGTGTCGGGTGTCGGGTGTAGGGTGTGGGGTGTCGGGTGTAGGGTGTGGGGTGTCGGGTGTAGGGTGTGGGGAGAATAAATAAAAATAATCTCCTATCTCCAGCAATCCTGTCTCCTGACTCCTATCTCCAGCAATCCTGTCTCCTGACTCCTATCTCCTGACTCCTATCTCCTGACGACCGGCTCCTGACTCCTACCCCCACCAATACACTTTTTCGGCATACCCTAACTAAACATCGATTGTAGTCTCCAAAAAGGATAGATACACCTAGGTTAATTCCTAGAGAAGTAATTTCGGTGCTGTCAACCAGAATAACTGACACTTACCTAGGGGATTTTCTTGATTGGGAACCTCTAGACCAATTATTCCCGCTTTTTTGACCGATAATTTTCCTTGAAACTTGCCCCAAACTAGCATTTCCGTCCAATAGCCTAAATCCGGTTCGTGACCTACCAGTGCGATCGCATTTTCCTCTCGCTGATAGTCGGACTTTTGCCACCACTGTACCCAATCTTGAATATTGCCGTTGGGAGATAGGGGGTTAAATTGCTCAATTTCACGGCTTAAACCCGCTTTTTGCAAAATTTCGGCGGTTTGCACGGCACGCACCAAAGGAGAGGTCAAAATTAGGTCAAATTTCACCCCCAACTGTCCTAATCTTTGGGCAACTTTAGCAGTTTTGGCCTTACCTTCCTCGGTTAAAGGACGTTCCCTATCGTTGAGATAATCCCCCGATTGTCCTGCTAATCCATGACGCACAAAATAAAGTTTCATATCAGTGTTGGGTCGGTCTTGGCGATGATAATAGATAGCTGAGGTCTAATAGCTAGGTGCGAATTACCTTTTCATCGGGGTTAACTAGATGGGAAAGTTTTTGTTTAATTTGGGTGTCATAGACTTCCCACTTAAGTTTTGCGTATTCGGCATTATTATTAAAACCACCGAGGAAACCGATAGGAATTTCAAAACCTCCGGCCATGTAACGACCACCACCAAAAAAGCGACCTTGGTTATCCTGTCCGAAAGCTTCCTTGAGAAATTCATCGGGATCTAGGGTAATTTTACTGGTACGCATAGAACCAATGACTAACTCGATATCCTCATCTTCATCGTGAACGATACCGTAAACTAAAGCCGTGTGAACATTTTCCTCTGTCACCAAAAAATCGGCAGCTTGGGGAATCGCATCTCGGTCATCATAACGCAAATAACCGACCCCGGCGATCGAATAATTATTTTTAATAATACGGTTTTTTAAGGCCCGTTCGATCACATCCATCACCCGTCGGGATCTGGCCGATTGCAGGACAGCGTTTAATAATTGGGCATCGTAGAAACGACTGAGATAACCAGCAGCAATAAATTCACATTCTTGCGCTTGCATTAAATTATTCGTATCCGATCGCAATCCGTGCATCAAGGCTGTGGCACACTTAACATGGACGGTATCGCTAGTATTAAAATTTATTAACCCTTTTTGGATATATTGGGTTAACATCGCCGCCGTTGCCCGGATTTGGGGACGAATATCGACAAATTCTGCGTCTAGATCCCCTTGGCGAGTATGATGATCAATCACGGCAATAATGGGAATTTTTGCCTGTTTAACCAGAGTGGTTAACTGACTATTGGTTCCCTGACCATCGACAAAAACACAACCCTGATAAACCGAAAGATCTCTATCCTTGAGGGTATGGACTCCCCAACGTTTAGCCGGTAAACCCGTTAGTTTTACCAAAGCGACATTTTCCTGATGGGAGAGAGTACCCGCATAGACTATATCACAGTGAATATCGTACTGTTCGGCGATAATTTGATAGGCCCAGGCACTAGAAAGAGCATCGGGATCCGGGAAATCCTGCATCACCACAATTTGATTTTCGCCACGGTGATTTTCTAAAGTACGTCGTAGGCGATCGATTAGGGAAATAAGTAGGGTATCATTACTAACCGTGACTGGAGGAAGGGGACATACTGCCGACGGTTCCCCTACCACTACATCGGTTTCGAGGGACTTGGCAGGAACTAGACTCAGTAATTCAGCCATCATTTTTAGAAAAGTTCGCTTAAAGGTAGATTCAGTCAGGATTTTTTGAGCTAATTAATTCTAGACGATATTCTCGCTCGATCGGTTCATCTCAAATATTAAGCTTTTCTTGCCCCTAGCTCCCCACTCTGGGGCCATAACTCTAGTCTATCAAAAGACCTCTCCTGTTTGTTCTGGGAGAGCGGTGAAGGCAATTAACCATCGCTGCCATTACTTGAGAAGATAGATACTATACAGAATCCCTTAATTTTCCCTTCACGCTCGACCATCTACCTAATTCTTGAGTAAAATTTCATGGCCCAACTGGACAACATCGAAGCGATCGAAAAAAAGCTCTGGAAAGCGGCCGATACTCTGCGAGCTAATTCTAACTATGCCAGTAACGAGTATTTTCTGCCCGTTATGGGCTTGATTTTCCTCCGTCATGCCTATAGTCGTTTTCTCAAGGTTAAGAGGGAGGTAGAGGCGGATTTACCGAAGCGACAGGGTAAAACACGCTCCTTAACCAAAGAAGATTTCTTGTGCAAAGGAGCCATCTATCTCCAAGAAAAAGCTCAGTTCGATTTTCTGGTGGCGCTCCCCGATAGCGTCAATCGATCGACCTCCTTAATGGAAGCAATGCTATCGATCGAGGGGGATTATCCACCTTTAGGGGGGATTTTACCGAAAACAGAGTACCAAGAGCTAGATAACGTGGTATTAGGGAATTTACTACGGATTTTAAACCCGGAAGAGTTAAAAAAAGCCGATGGGGATATTTTCGGGCGAATTTATGAATATTTCCTAACACAATTCGCTAATCTCAAAGCTCACGATAACGGAGAGTTTTTTACTCCCGTTTCTTTAGTATCTTTGATCGCCAATGTTTTAGAACCCGATCACGGATTGGTTTTCGATCCTGCCTGTGGTTCGGGGGGAATGTTTGTCCAGAGCGCACATTTCGTTGAGAAACAGCGCATCAATCCCCAGATGTTAACTTTTAAAGGGTTAGAGAAGAATCCGACCACAATTCGTTTAGCTAAGATGAATCTCGCAGTTCACGGTTTAGAAGGGGATATCCAAAAAGCGATCACCTACTACGAGGATCCGCTGGCATTAGCTGGGAAAGTGGATTATGTAATGGCCAATCCTCCCTTTAACGTGGACGAGGTGGACAGTAAGGTAGATGGTGATGAGCGCTTACCCTTCGGATTGCCAGGAGTCAATAAAAATAACAAAGTTTCCAACGGTAACTATCTATGGATCAGTTACTTCTACAGCTATCTCAATGATCGAGGAAAAGCCGGTTTTGTTATGTCTTCCCAAGCTTCCAGCGCCGGGAGAGACGAAGGCAAGGTAAGACAGAAGTTAATCGAGACGGGAACGGTGGACATAATGATCGCCATCCGCTCTAACTTTTTCTATACCCGCTCCGTACCCTGCGAGTTGTGGTTTCTCAATCGAGGAAAACCCGCCGAGCTTCAAGATAAGATATTAATGATCGATGCCCGCAATATTTACCGGAAAGTAAACCGGACGATCAACGATTTTAGCCCAGAGCAGTTACAGAATATTCTCTCGATTGTCTGGCTCTATCGGAGCGAATCGAAGCGTTTTATCGATTTGGTTGTCGGTTATTGCCAGAGTATCGATCGAGAGTATCAGGGATCGATCGCTCTTTTACAAAACTATCGCGAGCATCTGGACAAGTTAACGGAGGCACTAGAGAAATTTTATAATCTCATCGATGAAAAAGACGGGACATGGTTAGAACTCCGAACAGCATCTGAGCTTTTTAAGGATGACATGGATAAATACGCCAGTTTCCCTGCGATTTCCTATAACGCTGATGATTTAGAGACTTTACACGAGGCTGTCCGTGGTTATCACGAATACGGCGAATTTAGCCGGGATCTGGGCAAACAGGCGGATCTGGTGAATAAATTATTAGGTCGAGCGATCGAGCGTGCCGAGAAGGATCTGGGAGCAAGAGATAGTAAACTGTGGTGGAATTCCCGCGAACTCAATATCTTACGCAAAGAAGCTGATACAAACCGTCAGAATGCGATCGAACAGCTTAAATCGGTTCGTGGTTTCTACCGTCACGCTCACTGGTTATTAGAAAGGTTCCCCGATGCCAAGCTGCGGGATGTGGAAGGGTTGGTTAAAGTGGTCGATCGCGAGGAGTTACAGGCGAATGATTGGAGTTTAACCCCCGGACGCTATGTCGGCGTTTCCCCAGAGGAGGAAGATGAGGGTTTCGATTTCGAGGAAACGTTACGCGAAATTCATCTGGAGTTAAATGATCTCAACTTCGAGGCGATTCGTTTAGCTGATGAAATTGCGAAGAATTTTGAAGGGTTAGGAATTTAAAAAAGAACTTGGGTATATTTCCTTAAAGGAGACCGATGGAGATAGCGATCGTGTCTAAATTAAAATACGGTGTTTATTTTCTACCCTACAATCCCGATTTAGTCCCTAGAGCCAAGGAAATGCGAAAAAATCCCACACCGACAGAAAAAAAGTTATGGGCTTTTCTCCGGCAATTTCCCTTAAAAATGTGGCGACAGCGACCGATCGATCATTTTATCGTTGATTTCTATTGTCCGAAGTTGAAATTAGTGATCGAGGTGGATGGGGAGGTTCATCTTACTCCGGAGGCAATGGCTTATGATGCTAGAAGAACGAAGGTTTTGGAGGGATACGGATTAACGGTGATCCGTTTCACCAATGATGAGGTTAAATACGATTTCGAGGCGGTTTGTGAGAAAATATCGGGGTTTATTTCTTCGCTTCCTGTCTGTACGGAGCTTGATGATCCTCCTTAGCTTCCCTTTTCAAGGCTATCCTCCTTAGTCCCCCTTTTCAAGGGGGGAACCGGAACCGGAAGGGGAACCGGAACCGGAACCGGAGCGCGGTAGGGGTGCTGGTGGTGAGACGGGCGCTACGGCTGCGTAAGTCCCCCTTGAAAAGGGGGATTTAGGGGGATAAAAAGTCCTGCTTCCCACCGGTGATTCCCAAATTTGGTAAGTTAGAAAAGGTTACATCTGCGGGCGATTCGTTTAGCTGGAAAATGCTAAAGCTATAGGCGATCTATTCATTCGGTTGAAAGGGATTTGATTGTCCGTCTAGTAGTTTAATACGTTATTTGGAGACTATAAAAATATGAATCTGACCGAGGTTTATCTTGAAGATGTAATTAGCTTTTTTAATGGAAAAGCACCAAGCCAACTTAAAAATGGAGAATATAAAATATATGGATCGAATGGAATAATTGGCAATTCTGACAGCTTTAATCATGAAAATGCTATCATTATAGGTAGAGTTGGTGCTTATTGCGGCTCTATTGAAATTTGCAATAATAAATTTTGGGCTTCTGATAATACGATTGTTGTTAAAACAAACAACAACAATAATTTAAAATACTTTTATTATCTTCTTGGTGAATTTCCCCTAAGAAATTTTGCTGGTGGTTCGGCACAACCCTTGTTAACTCAAGCGGCTCTTCGGGACTTGGTATGGTTCGATATGGGGGCATAAATCGACTCAATCCTTATCTGGCAAGAGATTTAATTGATTAGTTCGCTCCAGATCGCAAACAATTGACAAAAATTGCGGCAATGTCTGTCTCTATAAAGGTT
>NZ_JAPZSR010000330.1:0-18363 GCF_027531875.1 Microcystis sp. LE19-84.1B
ATACAGTGAGTTCTTTTCTTCTTCCGTGAATTCTAGGTTAATCATGTTTTTAATGAGTGCTTTGCTTCTAATTATGACTCTTAAACTATATTATTGTCCTTGAGTAAAAAATGCAAGTTGTAGCCGTGCAAAGTATAGAAGTAAATGGTAAACTTCTTAATGATGTGATCGCTTTGGCAAGAGGGGGAAGTGGTTATGTTTTAACAGTGTTAATTGGATTATTAGCGCAAAAAATGTCTGCAACTGATAGAGCGATCACTGCATATACACTTACCTAGCCAGAAGAATCTCAAAATCAGCAATTCCAAAATAAAAGTTAATCAGTCTTCTTTGAGATGAGGAGGAGCGATCACCTCTCACTAAGTACGGATGCCAGCGCCAATAACGCCAACCATCTCCAAACGTAGTAAAAAATCTCTCGCAAAATTTCACGAAAAACCTAACTTGCGCTGGCGAGATAACTAGAGATTATACAGAAACTTTCCGTATAACACTCTTGAAAGTAACAATATGTGGAAAGTTTCGGCATATTACCCCATTTAGGCGTGATCGCCAGAAGTTTTCCCTATATCACCCCCAAAAGCGTGTTAGCCAGACTAGCATCTTGCCAAAAACCTTGGTTAACTAAATTCCTGACAATTAAGCTCATTCTAGCCATGATTCCTCTGTCTGACCCCACCCTTAGCAAAAATTTATAATTATTCGACCTTTAGCGATCGCTATCGGGGGATAGTTGTTTTTTGTTAGAGCATTGGGGAGAAGGGAGCGGGTTGTTGAAGTTGGATTGGGAGTTAATCATAGTACAAGGCAACAGGCTCCAAAAAAGAAGGTAGAAACTAAGCACATCAAAGCTTTTAACTTAACCAATTAGGTTTTAGATTCGGTCCTTGTTATCAGATGTGGGTTTTCAGTTCACCGATTACTGATGACTGTTTACCGATCACTGCACAAACCCCACACCCCCGAACATTTGTCAAGACTCCCAGCGAAAAATCTGGGTTTGTTCACACAGCTTAATTAAGAGTTGTAACTTTTAATGAACAGGAAGGGAGTCTAGGGCTGAGAGCTTGCTATAGTGAATCCTAGCCGTTTTTTCACGGCTGGTCATTATCAAGTCAGAGCCTTTACTCGTCTCAATCATCATCCCAGAGTAAAATCAATAATCCCTATGGTCAGCACGATCCAAAAACCAGAATTCGAGGAAATCCGTCCGGGTATAAAAGTTCCCGCTAAAGAAACGATCCTCACTCCCCGCTTCTATACCACTGATTTTGAAGCGATGGCGGAAATGTCGATCGCCGCTAACGAGGAAGAACTGAAAGCGATTTTAGAGGAATTCCGTACCGATTATAACCGGCATCACTTCGTTCGCAATCAAGAATTTGATCGCTCTTGGGAGCATATCGATGGCGAAACTCGTCGCTTATTCGTGGAATTTCTGGAAAGATCCTGCACGGCCGAATTTTCCGGCTTTCTTCTCTACAAAGAACTCGGCAGACGTTTAAAAAACAGAAATCCCGTTCTCGCAGAATGCTTTAACCTCATGTCCCGGGACGAAGCGCGTCACGCTGGATTCCTCAATAAGGCTTTATCGGATTTTAACCTCTCCCTTGACTTGGGATTTTTAACCAAAAGCCGTAACTACACCTTCTTTAAACCGAAATTTATCTTCTACGCCACCTATCTTTCCGAAAAAATCGGTTACTGGCGCTATATCACCATTTATCGCCATCTTGAACAACACCCCGAAGATCGGGTTTATCCGATTTTTAACTTCTTCGAGAATTGGTGTCAAGACGAAAACCGTCACGGGGACTTCTTTGATGCGATCATGCGTGCGCAGCCTGATATTCTTAATGATTGGCGCGCTCGTCTCTGGTGTCGTTTCTTCCTGCTTTCGGTCTTCGCTACGATGTATCTCAATGATACTCAGCGTTCTGGTTTCTACGCCATTCTCGGTTTGGACGCTCGCGAGTACGATAAGTCTGTAATCGAGAAGACCAATGAAACCGCCGGCCGCGTCTTCCCGATTGTTCTCGATGTGGATAGTCCTGAATTTTATGATCGCCTAGAAATTTGTGTTCGCAATAACGAGGGATTACGGGCGATCGATAGCGAAAACAGTGCCGCACCGGTTAAATTCCTGAAGAAATTGCCTATCTTCGCCTCTAACGCTTGGCAATTCCTCAAATTGTACCTGATGAAACCGATTCGGGTCGATAAATTAGCCGGTAGCGTCCGTTAAAAAGTTTGTTTTCTTGAGACATGGTGAGGGTGGGTAAAACCACCCTTTTTTTGTCGATAAAATTCTTAAGAAAATTCTCTAACATTTCTATCCTCGCTAGACTGGATCCTAGGGGTGTGAACTAGGTTTTTACTTTTTACTTTTCACTGTCAAAAATATGGCTATTTATAGTGAATTACCCACAGGACAACGTCTATATCTCGATAATCAAGGGCTGCAGACGATTGTAACCCTCGCTAGTGGTGCGGTGGGACAACAACAGCAGTCTAGCAGTAGTTTTGCTACGGGAGTTTGGACACAAGAACCCCAAATAGAGATAATTCCCCAAGGGGCAATTATTGAAATTATCACTGAAACCGGACCCCACAGAATCCAAATTCAAGGAACCAGTATCGGTTTTTCCTCCCCTCATACCTCTGGAGTTTCTCAGTCCTCTCAATCGACAACCGCTACCAGTTTCTCCTCCTCACCAATGCAACCAATGCAACCGATGCAACCGATGCAACCGATGAAAATGGGTAATATGTCGATGAATTTTACCCCCATGGAAATGCAAATGGGAGATATGAAAATGAGTATGGGAGACACAAAAACCGTCAGTAAAGCCCAATTTTGTAGTCAATGTGGGGCAAAAGTAGCGGCAACCGATCGCTTTTGTAGTAGCTGTGGTCATCAATTACAGAAATAAAACCTGTTAGCTAGGGTTTGCGGCAAAAAGTTTTTCGTGGGGGTAGGGTGTGACCCCCCCAACCCCCCCGACATCGGGGGGGCAGGTGGGGTGTGGGGTGTGGGGTTTTACGGATTTTGAGGGGGTCAGTTACCTAATTTTCAGGTAAAAAGTACCTGAATTTTACCCCCGATCACTCCAATGGTTGGCAATTTTTGAGGGAAAAAAAGTCTAAAAGTTTTATCCAACAAGGTTTTTAGATTTATTCAGCAACCCCTAGCTAGATTCACAGGGACTTTTGGGGCAAAATTTTGTTTATGTTGGCTGAATTGACCTGCTTCTAACCAGATTCGTCCACAGCGATCGCACTTTTCGTACTAAATCGCCTGTTTATCGATGTCTAATACCAAATTTCTAAATCCATGACAGACATCCACGCTCGAATGCTTGCCAAGCCGGCATTCGTTGTGACGCAAATAAAGAAAAATGGTATAACATCCTCAACATCTGTTGACGACAATGGGGACAAGCGGAGACGGGCGATCACTGCTTGTCCCTTGGTCTAGTACACTTGTCTAAAGATTCCGAATCCTTAATCTGTTGCAATCGTTCCGCAATATTCCCTATCTCGATTTATTTGATCTCTGGATGGACTGGGGCGGTGAGTGAGCATCTAGATTGTAATATCAAGCCGTCCTAAAAAGACGGGGTTTCAGAGCCAATTTTTCGATGAACGATCAACGAGATATTAACAAACTCAACGCTGGCTCTGTATTGTCAGTGCGAGGAAGCATCATTGATGTCTATTTTTCCCAAAGGCTGCCAGAACTTCATAGCCAACTTCAGGCGGGAGAAGATGGCAGTGTAGCGATGGAAGTTGTGGCCCATCTTAACTCCCAACTGGTACGGGCCATTTCACTGAAGCCAACAGCTGGTTTAGCTCGCGGTTCTCCAGTCATCGATACGGGTCATCCCCTGCGAGTTCCAGTGGGCGAGGGGTTGCTCGGCAGGATGTTGAATATATTTGGGGAAACAATTGACGGACAAGAACAGATAGCTGAGGGAGAATGGCGTTCAATTTATGCAAATCCGACTCCCCTGTACGAGCGAACCACTAGCTCGGAGATTCTCAAAACCGGTATTAAAGCCATAGACGTGCTTGTCCCGTTGGAACGGGGGGGGAAAGCAGGATTATTTGGCGGAGCGGGTGTTGGCAAGACGGTTTTGATTACCGAAATGATTCATAACATCGTCAAGCAACATCAGGGAATTAGTATCTTCTGTGGAATTGGGGAGCGATGTCGGGAAGCCCTAGATTTATACCAAGAAATGCGGGGAGCCGGGGTTTTGCAGAATACGGTGATGATCTTTGGGCAGATGGATGAACCCCCCGGTGTCAGATTTCGCGTCGGACACGCCGCACTGACAATGTCGGAATACTTTCGCGACACGGCCAAACAAGATGTCTTACTATTAATTGACAATATCTTCCGCTTTATTCAGGCCGGTTCAGAGGTATCGGGGTTGATGGGACAATTACCTTCACGGGTAGGGTATCAGCCGACATTAGCCACGGAACTGGCAGAGCTAGAAGAGCGGATTTGCAGTACGGCTACAGGCGCAATCACCTCCATTCAAGCAGTCTATGTCCCAGCCGATGACTTTACCGATCCGGCGGCTGTTCATACTTTTTCTCATCTATCGGCATCAATTGTACTCTCTCGCCAGCGAGCAAGTGAGGGGTTTTATCCGGCGGTGAACTTACTGCAATCGGGATCGAAAATGTTGATGCCACCCATTGTCAGCGAACAACACTATCGCATCGCCCAGGCAGTGCGACAAACCCTAGCGAACTACGAAGAACTCAAGGATATTATTGCCATGCTAGGATTAGAAGAACTTTCACCGGCTGACCGGCAGATTGTGGCCAGAGCCAGACGATTAGAAAAGTTTCTCACCCAGCCTTTCTTTTCTACCGAACAGTTTACAGGAATGGCGGGTAAATTTGTCGAGCTAGAAGCGGCCTTAGCAGGATGCGATCGCATTCTTCAAGATGAATTTTCCGATTATCCAGAGAAGGCACTTTACATGATTGGCACGATTGATGAGGCGGTAAAGGTAAAGCTATGACAGGCACGATGAAACTCCTAGTTATATTGCCCACCCGAATCCTATTAGAGACAGAAGTTATTAAAGTCACGGCAGAATCGGGAAGCGGTTGCTTTTGTCTGCTGCCACATCACATTGATTTTGTCACCGCTATCTTGCCCGGATTGCTGTCTTTCACCACTCCTCAAGAGCAGGAGAGATTTATGGCCGTGGATGAGGGCATTTTGGTCAAATCTGGTTTTGACGTGCGGGTTTCTACTCGCCATGCTGTTGAAAGTGCCGACTTAGGATGCTTAAGAGAGGCGGTAGAAAAGCAGTTTCAAATCTTAGATGAGCGGGAAAAACGCACTCGCGTGGCCCTGACAAAACTGGAAGCTAACATGATCCGGCAATTTATCGAACTAGGAGGGCAGCGAGGAAACTAGACGAGAAATAATGGAAATATGGGTACTAATAAAATGGCAGCAAGAAGTCATCAAAAAAATCGTTTGCGCTTTAGCCGCAAGGTAGGGGGCCAGGAAGAGCGTAAACTCAGAGCTAGAGTAGAAAAGAAGCACAGTATATGGTTTGGCCTGGGGTTATTGGGATTGGTCGGCTGGTCAGTCGTTCTACCCACTCTCTTAGGTATGGCACTCGGTATCTGGATCGATCGAGAATGGCCGAGTCGCTTTTCCTGGACATTAATGTTAATGTTGGCTGGGTTGATGCTGGGCTGTCTGAATGCCTGGCAGTGGGTTAAGCGCGAACAATCCGCCATCGAGCGCGCACGCGAGCAATCGAAAAAGGAACTCAATCATGATTGAACTGCTGTATTTTCCTCTGGCACTATTGGCGGGAATGGCCTTGGGTTTGGCCTATTTTGGCGGATTGTGGCTAACGGTGCGTCAACTCCCCAGAACCCATAATCCCACGGTATTAACTTTGATTAGTTTTTTGGGGCGTACAAGCATAATTTTGCTGGGATTTTATGCGATAATAGCTGCAGTCCCCCACTTGCCAGTCCTCCACTTGCTGTTAAGCCTGGCCACCTTCTTCTGGACGAGAAATCTAATATTGCAGCAGGTACAACCTAAATTCAGAAGTAACTAAGTACAATAGCTGATGTATATAAGTCCTGACAAG
Organism: Microcystis sp. LE19-84.1B; assembly: GCF_027531875.1. Taxonomy (NCBI): domain Bacteria; kingdom Bacillati; phylum Cyanobacteriota; class Cyanophyceae; order Chroococcales; family Microcystaceae; genus Microcystis; species Microcystis sp. LE19-84.1B. The sequence continues at coordinate 6,144 of NZ_JAPZSR010000330.1, forward strand.
ATTATTTTCTGGCAATCAGGAGCAATTGCCCTTAATGCTACTCTGTTATTTACTTGGGGGTTAATGGCGTTATTGGGCATTAGTTCCTGGCTAATCACGCGCCGACTATCGACAGATACTCGTCTGTCTCGCTGGCAAAATGTTTTGGAAGTTGTAATCGAAGAATTGCGGGGTCAAATAAGAGATATTAGCGGATGCCAACCGGATATCTACTTGCCATTTATTGGTACTTTGTTTATTTTCATCGCCGCTTCCAATCTCTTAGAAATCATCCCGGGATATCATCCGCCTACGGCCTCTCTTTCTACAACGGCAGCACTTGCTATCTGCGTTTTTTGGGCGGTGCCATTTTACGGCATACGTCAGTCAGGGTTAAAAAAATATCTCAATCACTATCTACAACCCCATCCCTTGATGTTACCTTTTCATCTGATTGGGGAACTGTCACGCACTTTGTCCTTGGCTATCCGGCTGTTTGGCAATGTGATGAGTGATGTCATGATAGTAGCTATTATTTTATCCATTGCCCCTCTTTTTTTCCCGATTATCATGCAGGTATTGGAGCTACTGACTGGATTAATTCAAGCGTATATTTTTGCGATTTTGGCTATGGTTTATATTGCTTCGGCAACAGAAGCACAGCAAGTGGTTAATAATTCTCATACGGGAGAAAAGGAGCAAAGAAACCATGAATAATATTGGCTTGACGGCAATGATATCAATTTTAGCGGCTGGATTAACTATGGCGATCGGTTCAATAGGGCCAGCACTGGGAGAGGGAAGAGCCATCGCTCAAGCTTTGACCGCTTTGGCGCAACAGCCAGACGAAGCCAATACGATTACTCGAACGTTATTTGTTGGTTTGGCATTTATTGAGTCAGTGGCAATTTATTGTTTTGTGATTTCGCTAATTTTAATTTTTGCCAATCCTTTTTGGGGTTATGTAGTGACTAAAGCGGGGGGATAATTCCGTGGCAGTTGATTGGTTTACCTTTTTGTCCCAAATTGTCAATTTCTTGATTTTGGTGGCTGTACTGCAAAAGTTTCTCTACCGTCCTATTATTCAGGCAATGGAACGTCGGGAAAAAACAATTAGCGATCGCCAGCAAGCTGCCGAACAAAAGTGCCAATTAGCGCGAGAAGAAATCGAAAAATACCAACAAATGCAGCAAGATTTTGCGACTGAGCGCTCGACGATGTTGGCTCAAGTTAAGGCAGCAGTTGCACAGACGCAAACAGAGTTAATGCAAGGTATCCGCACTGAAGTAGAAGAAGATCGATCTCGCTGGCAAGAAATAGTTCAACGGCAAAAAGATGCCTTTTTGCAAGAGTTGCGACATCGAGCATTACAACAGATTCAGGAGACAATTCGCCAAGTTTTGGCAGCTCTAGCCGATGTCCAACTTGAACAGCTTGTCATTCAAGTTTTCCTCGAGCGAGTTCGCAATTGGGATCGGGAAGAGAAAAGAGTGCTTTGTCAAGCGATCGCCGCAACGGCCAAGACGCGGGAGGCAATCATCTCTAGCAGCTTTGAAATCTCGGAAGAATTGCGGCAGCAAATTATCTCAGTTCTTCGCCAAGAACTTGTTGGTGATCTGGATATAAAATTTGAAGTGAAACCGGCCCTTATCTGTGGCATTGAGTTAAAAACCTCTGGCCGAAGAATCGCCTGGAATGTCGAGGAATTTTTGAACGACTTTGAAGAGGATTTAGCCGTTGTCTTTACGCGAGAGACGAGGGGTAATCAAAAAATACCATGAACCGAGATGAGCAAGCTTTACATCGATTGCTAGAGGATACCTTCTCTACCTGCCAACGGATTTTAGGCGAGCAGCGCCCACAACTTAAATACCGAGAAATTGGCACGGTAAACTTTATCGGTCAAGGGATTGCCCGGATTGCCGGCTTGCCCGGCGTAAAATCGGAAGAAATTGTTTGTTTCCAGGGAGATTCTCTGGGTATGGCCTTTAACTTGGATATTGATGAAGTCGGCACTATCCTCTTAGATAAAAGCGAACATTTAAAAGCAGGGGATGAGGTACGCCGGACGGGACGAGTGCTAGATGTGCCAGTGGGGGACGGACTCTTAGGGCGAGTAGTCGATCCCATGGGTCGCCCCTTGGATAACCGGGGGCCAGTGCGGGCGGCACAAAGATATTTGGCCGAGCGAAAAGCCCCAGCAATTATGGATCGCGCTCCAGTGACAGTACCGCTGCAAACGGGCTTAAAGGTGGTGGATGCTCTGATTCCCATCGGGCGGGGCCAGCGAGAATTGATTTTAGGCGATCGCCAAACAGGAAAAAGCTCGATCGCTCTTGACACGATTATCAACCAGAAAGGTGAAAAGGTGATTTGCGTTTACTGCGCGATCGGACAGCGCAGTTCGGCGGTGGCTAAGTTCGTCGCTGACTTGCAGCAGTATGGGGCGATGGACTACTGTTTGGTCGTCTTTGCCGCTGGGGAAGAACCACCGGGCTTGCAGTTTATTGCTCCCTACGCCGCCACGGCCATGGCAGAGTATTTTATGGAGCAGGGCCATGATGTCTTGATTGTTTATGATGATTTGACCGCTCATGCTCGCGCTTATCGAGAGCTATCGCTGCTATTACGCCGTCCTCCCGGTCGAGAAGCTTTTCCAGGGGATATTTTCTACATCCATTCTCGTTTGCTCGAACGCTCTACACGCCTAAATGCTGCCCGAGGAGGTGGTTCTTTAACTGCATTGCCGATTGTCGAAACCGAAGCCCAAAATATCTCTGCTTACATTCCGACCAATTTAATCTCAATTACCGACGGGCAAATCTATCTCTCTCCCGTGCTGTTTCAAAAAGGAATTTTGCCGGCGGTAGATGCGGGTAAGTCGGTGTCGCGAGTGGGGGGGAAGACTCAATTAGCTGCCTATCGTGCTGTGGCGAGTGATTTACGCCTATCTTATTCCCAGTTTGAAGAACTAGAGGTTTTTTCCCGTTTTGGCACTCGTTTAGATGAAGTCACTCGTCAAACTTTAGAACGAGGGCGGCGCGTGCGGGAAGTTTTGAAACAAAATCAGTACGAACCGATGCCGGTTCCCGAACAAATTGCTATACTCCTAGCGGTGACATCAGGGGTATTTGATCGATTGATGATCACGGAAATCCCAGCGGCCGAAAAAGCCGTCGCTTTAGCAATACGCCAGCAATTACCCGCAATATGCGTTCACCTACAATCTGGCAAAAAACTGAGCGATGGGGATTTCCAGAATTTAGTCAATATAGCCAAACAAGCAATTGCTATTCCGGAATAAATTAACTCGACTAATTGCCAATCCACACAGATCATGCCAGTCCTTGAATTGCTACAACGACGAATTGCGATCGCACAAGAACTTCAATCCGTTGTCAAGACCATGAAAGTTCTTGCAGCGGCCAGCATTCATCAATATGAACGGGCAGTAGAATCCCTTATTGAGTATAATCGTACCATCGAGATGGGCTTGCAAATTGTTTTAGGATCAGCAGTATATCAACACCATGCGATCGCTGCAAGCCCCAGAAAGCTTCCGAGAAATAGTCATTTAGGTGCGATCATATTTGGTTCAGATCAGGGTATGTGCGGTCAGTTCAACGAGCAGATTGTCCGCTACGCCGTTACTCAGATTCAGCACTTGTCTATTGACTCCAGCCAACTCGCAGTCTTGGCTGTAGGTGCGCGGGTAATTCCCCCCTTAGAAAATGCGGGAATAGTCAGCGAACGGAACTTTGCGATGCCCACTTCTCTTGCTGGCATCACGTCAATGGTTCAAGAACTGCTACTACACATCGAAATGTGGCAATCTCAAATGCAAATAGATAAAATTGCCTTGTTTTACCATAAGCCTCGCTCCAATATATCCTATCAACCTCATGCCTTACAATTATTACCTGTGGATAACAAATGGCTACAAGACTTACAGCAAAAAAGGTGGGTAGGAGCCACTTTGCCTACTTTTACTATGGATTGGAGTCAGTTGTTTTCTGCCTTGATCGAGCAATATTTGTTTATTTGTCTGTATCGTGCTTTGGCTGAATCTTTGGCTAGTGAAAATGCGAGCCGACTGGCATCGATGCAAGCATCCGAGAAAAATATAGAAGAGCAATTAGCACAACTTCACGCTCAATTCCAACAGGAACGGCAAACTGCTATCACCGAAGAAATGCTGGAAATCGTCTCTGGTTTTGAGGCACTAATTAGAGTTTGCTGAAAAAGTTTTTCCTGGGGGCAGGGTGTGGGGTTTTACCGATTTTGAGGGGGTCAATTACCTAATTTTCAGGGAAAAAGTCCCTGAATTTTCCCCTCGCTCCCTCCAATGGCTGGCACTTTGTGATTTCAAAAAAGCCTAAAGATATTATCCAACAGACCTCGACCTAATATTATCTCAAGACCAAAAGTCTTTCTAGTTAAGAACTATACCCGAATAAAAATTATTTTAATTGCCTCATATTTTTTCAGTGAAATTGAATTAGCAACGATAGATATACATTTCAGTTATCGAACTATTTAAGTAGTACACAAGCTAAAAGCAAGCTGTGACTGGGTTATAATTTTTGGAGATGTCTAACAAGGTTTTTAAGTAGGGAGGCACAATTATTTGTAGGATGGGTTAGCGGTAGCGTAACATGAGCGGGCGTTGGGTTTCATGCTTCAACCCAACCTACGTTCATCTTATATTTAATTCCACCCACCCACTTAGATTTATTCAGCAACCCCCAGCTAGATTTACAAGGCCTTTTGTGGCAAAATTTTGTTTATGTTGGCTGAATTGGGGGGAATATATCCCCTATCTGGTTTTAATCCGAACTGAGGTTAACCACAGCTAATTCTAATGTTTGCTCTTCCTTTTCTAGCTCCTTTTTGCTAAAACTTAACACCTCATCCAGACAATCAATTACCACCGTATCCCCTTCCATAAAAGCTTGTTCGAGAATTTTTGTGGCTAAAGGATTCTCTAACTCCCGTTGGATAGCGCGTTTTAAAGGTCGCGCACCGTAGGTGGGATCGTAACCAACAGTAACGATATGATTTTCTGCTGCTGCGGTTAATTCTAGATTGATTTTTTGTTCTGCTAATAATCTTTCCAGACGCTGTAATTGCAGACGAACAATGTAACGCAATTCTTCTTTTTTCAGGGTATGGAAAATAATTAAATCGTCGATACGATTCAAAAATTCGGGACGAAAATGACTCCGCAAAGCTGTTAAAACCCGTTTCCGCATCTCCTCATAATCGGCATCTTCGGAAACATTTAAAATATGGTCACTGCCAATATTACTGGTCATGACGATAATCGTATTCCGAAAATCCACCACTCGCCCCTGAGAGTCGGTAATGCGCCCATCGTCAAGCACTTGTAATAAAATGTTAAAAACATCCCGATGGGCTTTTTCCACTTCATCCAATAAAACCACAGAATAGGGACGACGACGCACCGCTTCCGATAGTTGTCCCCCTTCCTCGTAACCCACATAACCCGGAGGCGCGCCGATTAAACGCGAAACCGCGTGTTTTTCCATGTATTCCGACATATCGATGCGAACCATGGCTTCCTCGGAGTCGAATAGTAACCCCGCCAAGGCCCGCGCTAACTCGGTTTTACCCACTCCTGTGGGTCCCATAAATAGGAATGAACCAATCGGACGCGAGGGATCTTTCATTCCTGCGCGTGCGCGTCGAATCGCCGCTGCTACTGCCGTGACTGCTTCATTTTGTCCGACCACTTTTTTCTGTAAATGAGACTCTAATTCTAATAATTTTTGTCGTTCCGATTCCATTAAACGATTGACGGGAATTCCTGTCCACCGGGCAACTATTTCGGCAATATCAGCATCAGTTACCTGTTGTCTTAACAGGGTCGAACCTGCCGCTTGAATAGTTTCTAGTTCTTTTTCTTTTACTTCTAATTCCCCTTGTAAAATTTCTAGTTTGCCATACTTTAATTGGGCTGCTTTATTGAGATCATAAGCTCGTTCAGCCTGTTCCACCTGTAGGCGCAATTGTTCTTCTTCCTCTCGCAATAATTTAATTTCCTCGGCGATATGTTTTTCGGTTTGCCATTGGTCAGCGAGAGGCTTTTGTTTACTTTCTAATTCCTCAATTTCTTCGATAATTCTTTCTAAACGCTCTTGAAAAGCTCGATCTTTTTTCTCCTCTTTTTCTAAGGAGAATTTTTCCATCCGTAACTGCATTAAGCGACGATCTATCATTTCCAAATCGGCGGGTTTAGTGGTACTTTCTACCTCTAATTTGGCCGCCGCTTCATCAACTAAATCGATCGCTTTATCGGGTAAAAAACGATCACTAATATAACGATGGGATAGGGTAGCTGCTGCCACTAGGGCTGAATCGGTAATTGTCACCCCATGATGCAGCTCATAACGTTCTTTTAAACCCCGGAGAATTGAGATAGTATCCTCCACGGAAGGTTCCTTAATATAAACCTGTTGAAAACGTCTTTCTAAAGGGGGGTCTTTTTCAATATGATTGCGATATTCATCTAAAGTTGTCGCCCCAATACAGCGCAATTCTCCCCGAGCTAACATAGGTTTTAATAGGTTGCCCGCATCCATCGATCCCCCTTCCCTAGAACCCGCACCGACAACGGTATGTAGTTCATCGATAAAGAGAATAATTCGCCCTTCTGATTGGGTAACTTCTTTCATGACTGACCGCAATCTTTCCTCGAATTCGCCTCGATATTTTGCCCCAGCGATTAAACTTCCCATATCGAGGGAAATTAACTGACGATTTTTCAAAGATTCGGGAACATCTCCGTTAACAATCCTTTGGGCCAATCCTTCAGCAATAGCGGTTTTTCCTACCCCCGGTTCACCGATTAAAACCGGGTTATTTTTCGACCGTCGCGAGAGGACTTGTACCACCCGTCGAATTTCTTCATCACGACCGATAACTGGGTCTAATTTGCCTTCTTTGGCCGCTGCTGTTAAATCCCGGCCATATTTATCTAAAGCTTCGTATTTTTCCTCTTGATTGGGTTCAGTAACCTTTTGAGTACCGCGAATCGCTTTGATGGCTAATTCTAAATCTTGGGGGTCAAGATTGAAAGTGCGTAAACATTTCCGGCCCACCCTTTCATCTTCGGCAAAACCGACGAGAAGATGTTCGACGGAGATAAATTTATCTTGCCAACTTTCCCGGGATGCTTCCGCGCGATCGAGCAGCAGATCGAGACCACGACCTAGGTATAATTGATCGACGATGGCCACTTTCGGCTGTCGGTTGGTGAAGACTTCTAGCTGTTGTTGCAGTCGCGGAATTTCTATATTAGCTTTTTGTAAAATCCGGGTGGCTAGACCGTTATTCTGCTCTAGGAGGGCAATAATAACGTGTTCCACCTCTAAGGTCTGATTTTTGAAGCGTCGCGCAATTTCTTGCGATTTAACGATCGAATCCCAAGCTTGTTCGGTAAATTTATTCGAGTCTGTGGGTTGCATTCTGCACCAATGAGGAAAGCCAGTGTCAGAGGTATAGTATAGCAAGGAGTCTCGATCGATCACAAAGTTCTAGGCTCGAGAAAGGGTCTGACTTATTGATCACTATTACCCAATTGGGTTAAAGCAGTCCCGGTGAGACGACAAATTTGCCACTCTTGGAAGACCTTAGCCCCCATTTTTCCATAAAAATCGATCGCCAGTTGATTCCACTCTAAGACAGTCCATTCTAAAAGTCCTGCATCCCTAGCGACGGCAATTTTAGCCACAGCCATTAGTAAAGCTTTCCCGATACCTTGACCGCGATAATCGGGTAAAACGAAGATATCTTCTAGGTAAAGCCCCGGTTTAGTTATAAAGGTGGAATAGTTAGCAAAAAATAGGGCAAAACCGACTATTTTACCCTCTACTTCCGCCACCAATGCTTCGATGTAGGGTTTTTCTCCGAATAAATGCTCCCCTAAAGCTTGACTATTTCCTGTCATTAAATGGCTGAGTTCTTGATAGGCCGCTAAGGCAACAATTAAGTCAAAAATAGCCTTGACATCGGTAGAAACGGCAGCACGGATGGAATAATTCATGATTGCTGGTCAAATCTTGATTTTAATGCTGATGATGTTTATGGGGAGATTCAGCAGGGGGAGAATTAAGATTGGAAAAATGACCGTTATTTAATCCCATCCCAACGCTACCAATACTGAAAAGTCCCATGGACACAAAACCGGCCGCAATTGTCCCCATGGCCACGGTTCCAATGGAAACTACTCCCATAGGAACAATACCGATGGAAATAACGCCCATGGGAACAATGCCAATGGAAATTATACCAGTGGGGGCAATACCGATCGACAACCATTTTCGCCCACCACAACTATTCTCTTTTTCTTGACCTAGATTGGAATCCATGCTTTTAATCCCGAAGATGCTTTGAGCCTTCCCATACTAGGTTAGGGGTAGAATTCTTGTCAAAAGACCGCTAGTCAAAATGAAAGTTAATTTTTTATAAAAACTATTGACTTTTCATCTCAGTTATGTATTGGCGGGATACCAGCCAGATCGAGAATTTTCGGGACTAAATCCTCTCGTTTAATCGCCATGATGTGGACACCTTGACATAACTGCTGGGCTAATTTTATTTGTTCGGCGGCGATTTTGATACCTTCTTCGAGGGGATGAGGTGCATCAGCGAGTCTTTGAATGATCTGATCGGGAATCTGCACCCCTGGCACATTTTTATTTAAAAATACGGCATTTTTAGCCGATTTTAACAGAAAAATTCCCGCTAGAACTGGTTTATCAGCCAGGGAAGCCACCTGCTGCATGAACTTATCAAGACACTCGAAATCCGTAACTAATTGACTTTGAAAAAACTGCGCTCCTGCTTCGATTTTACGCTCAAAACGGCTTTGAAGACCGGACCAACTTTTTGACTGCACATCGACGGCAGCCCCAGCAAAAAGTTCTAGGGGTCCATCCGGTAAAGATTTATCGTTAAAGTCAAAACCTTTATTTAATTTATCGATTAATTTTAACAAACGTACCGATTCTAGGTCAAAAACTGCCCTAGCTTTGGGGTGATCTCCTGCTTTGACGGGATCTCCGGTTAAAGCTAGTATATTTCTCAATCCCAAAGCATGAGCGCCCATTAGATCTGCCTGTAATCCGATCACATTGCGATCGCGACAGGCCATTTGACAGATGGGTTCAATGTCGTGTTGATAGAGAATAGCGGAGGCAGCCAGAGAGGACATTCGCACTACGGCGCGACTGCCATCGGTAATATTAGCCGCATGAACGCGATTTTTTAGCCAGAGGGCCATTTCTAGCATATGACTGGCATTACCCCCTTTCGGGGGAGTAATCTCGGCTGTAATCAAAAATTCTCGGTCTTGAACCGCGCGTCTTAAACGAGTAGTCATCAATTTATCTAGGTTTTAATCATAAATTTTATAGTAGATTTAGCCCGGAAATGGCTCTTAGGCAAGGAATGATCATCGGGCGGCCTTGTTTTATACTGGTCAGTGCCGGTGCTTGGCTGATATCAGATGAGTTAACTGGCAGGAAAAAATTTCTAATGTAGTATAATACACGGACAGTTTAACCAAATTCGTTTACAAGTGTAAAGGACAACCGATTCGATCGAGCGATCATGCAAACTCTTTCTCGTTTACCTACTAAAGACAAAGGCCTAATCATGCCCCATCCCCTCAAAATCGTCGCTTTAGGTGATAGCCTTGTTTATGGCTATGGCGACCCCGTGGGTGGCGGTTGGGCCGAGCGCCTACGTCGTTTGTGGATGGAAAGTGCCGGTCATGCCCTGTATAATTTGGGGATTCGCGGCGATCGAGTGGTACAAGTGTCCGAACGTTTAGAACAGGAATTTCGTCTCAGGGGGGAAATTCGCAATCGTCTCCCCGACCTGATTCTTCTCTCCGTCGGTGTTAATGATACAGCCCGTTTAGGCCGGCCCGATGGTCGTACTTATACCGATCACGATCTTTTTCAAACTCAAATCGAACATTTACTCACCCGGGCCCGTTCTCTTTGCCCGGTTTTGTTTATAGGTATGATTCCGGTAGATGAGCGGAAAATGCCCTTTTTAGATTGCTTTTACTTCAACCATGGCGATCAGTATAGTTTTAAAGAAACCACTAAACAAGCTTGTCTAGAACAAAATATTCCCTATCTCGATTTATTTGATCTCTGGATGAACCGGGGCGATCTGTGGTGTCAAGAAAGATTAATGCAAGATGGACTTCATCCCAATGTCCAGGGCTATCAATCAATTTTAGAGGATATTTTAAACTGGTCGCCCCTCACCTCCTTTGTCGGTGTGGATGGTTTTATTCAACCGTTTACAGGAATTGCAGAAAAGTGATGTCCTCTGTTCTCAGTGTATCTAGCGGCACTACAGAAACCGTAAGAGACAGTAAAGAAACCGGTCAAACTAATCCTATTGAAAGATTAAATAATAATCTTCGACAAAGAGTTTTTAGAGCGTCGGGGTCAGTGACCGTCTATATTGTAATGTAACCGAACTTACCCCATACATACCTAATACAATGCTGAAAAGGCAATTGCGCTACTCGTTCAAAATGTAGTAAATTAAGAGGTAAAATCTGAAAATCATTGCTCTGAATTTGTGACTCAATAAATTCTCGAAAAGGTGGAATCAAAAGTTAATTTTCCCAGACTATATTTTATCGCCATTTCCCAAATACTAGCTTGACTATAGCGTTTCCTGTTGGCAAGAGGTACATTGTCGATGGTGAAAAGCTTAATCAGCAAAGGTTTAACTGTGCCACACAGGTATGAGAAAGGCTATAAATCGACGAGTTTGGGATTGGCAGCCAGAAAATCGACAATCTGTTCCAGTTGCTCAATTTCTTCGTCCACTTCCCGCTCCCGCCAATCCCAGGCGACGGAATAGTAATCGCCCTTTTCCCCACTGTGCTTGAGAAACGAGCCTTGAAAGATACCAAGAGCAGGTTCCCTGACTTTTGGTATAATTCTAACCAAGTGCAGAAATACCATAATTGCCATAACTTAAACCCCATCTACAGGGAAAACCGTAGTTTTGCTTTTTCGGCTACGATCCTTGCATGGCAATGCTTTTAAGGCTTAGTGGCTTGCCCGTGAAATTCCAGTTCTCTAGCTGGTTGCGGTTTAACTATTTATTTGTCATCCAATTACAGCGTTTCTCACAAAGGTGAAGTATATATCAAATCTTGCCGGTAAAGGATTTCAGCCGCGAGAACGTACCTCGTCTACCGGAGAAACGCTGTAACAAGTAATCACAGATTATTTTGGAGTTTGTCTAATGTCAGAAGGAATTCTTTCTAAACAAGATATTGAAGCCAAAATTGATTCAGGAGACTTGGTTTTAAATGCTGTGAAAGCCAATTTGGAAGCTTGCAGCTATGACCTAAGAATTGGAACAATTTTTAAAAATGGTCAAATCATCAATGCAAATCATCCAGAGGCTAATAGGCAATTTGATATTCAACCGGGTGAAATTATAAACTTATTTACATGGGAAGAAATCAAGCTATCGTCAAAAATCATGGCGACTGTTTTTGCCAGAAATGCTGAGAGTTCATTTAAAAGTCTCCTTGTTCTGAATCCAGGTCATATAGATCCTGGCTTTCAAGGACTTATTACTATTAAGGCGATTAACCTCGGAAAAGACCCTTTAAGTATACAAAGAGGTCAAAAAATTTTGACAATAATTTTTGAGGAAATGCCAAATGTCACTACAAGTCCTTACAAGAGAGAGATGTCAATAGCAGAACAAGAACAAAAGTTTAACGATGTCCTAGTTCAGCAAAATACATATAATTTATCTCAAATTATAGTTGGAGGCTCAGATTCACCTTATCCCACTAAACAAGAAGTAGAATTTATGATTGTGAAGCATTGGATAACTGTGTTGACTCTTATTTTAACCGCTGTCGCAGCTTTAACGGGAATTATTGCAGTTTGGATCAGTATGCAACCGAAATCTGAGAATAATAATCAAAATCCAATTCCCTTAGAGAGTCCAAGTCCAACACCATCTCCAAAGGGAACTCAAGGTTAGTAATAATCAAGGCTCTTCGGTTTGTGTTATGCAATGGAGGGGGGTTATAAGGGATGGAACCGTTATATAGAAAGGCATTTAGCGATTTTTGTCAATTGTTTTTTATCTAGAGCGAACTAATCAATTAAGTCTCTTGCCAGATAAGGATTTAGTCGATTTATGCCCCCCTATCGAACCA
>NZ_JAPZSR010000355.1:0-12279 GCF_027531875.1 Microcystis sp. LE19-84.1B
TCTTGGCGAAATCTGGTATATCTGTTATATTTGGTCATAGAGAGAGGATAAATTCTTTAACATCTTTTATTTTCTCTCTATTTTGCTTGATTCTTCCTCTTTTTTCTTTTTAGGTTTCTCATTTAGTCTAAACTACAGTTAAGCGGTCTTTGGCTAAAATCAATATCTAGAAAACGGGTTTCTTCGAGAAACCCGTTTTCTGGACTTATTAACGAATAAAATCAATCTGACAAATATTAAGAGGAACAATCGGTTCAAATTCTTTTCGGTCAGAAGTAACTAGAATTCCTTTTTCTTGATTGGCTAAAGTTAAAGCAAAACAATCAGCTAAAAAAATGCGTTTAATTACTGCTTTATATTTGCTTACTTGTCGCCAAAAATTGCCACTTAAATCAAAGCGAGTTTTTATGTTAATATTGCTTAATTCTTGAATTAGTTTTTCTGTTTCTGATTCTCCTATATCTCGATAAAAATTATAGTAAACTTCGCCAAGATTAATAACATGAATCATCTTGTTATTATTTTGATTAGTGATGGTTTATCTAACAATATCTGCTCCTGTTTCATTACGAAAAAAAGCAATTACAGCACAAGCGTCTAAAATGATATTCATCTATTACGCTCCTCCCAATCAATTTCTGCTTGTTTTTGTTGGGCAAAATCTTCACTATTGGTAGGTGCATGAGCATATTTACCTTGTAATAATTTAATTAACTGTTGTATTTCTTCTTCTGATTTAGGTTTAATTTGAAGCAGAAAATTTTGATCAATTAACTCTCTGATTTGCAATAATTGTTCGTCAGAAAGATTAGCTAATGATTGAATTATTTGTTGACGTATTGCTGTAGAACTCATGATTATTACTTAGCTACAATTAAGTATAAAAAAAATTACTATGATTATAATACATCACAAAAATGCTGATTTGCAAGCAAATCTCTAAAATCAGGTAAAATTAAGCAAATTTCAGGGAAATTTTCATTCCTTTCGCGATCGCCCCATGGCGGAGTTGGGATTCCCCGATCTTTCGCTAAATTCAACTAACCCGATCCCTTTTTGTCAATTTTTGTCCATTTTTGTCCACTTTTATCGATTTAATGTTCACTTTTGCTGAAGTTTTTTATAAAGAAATTTTACAATTTAGATTTTATGCTTGACTTTTTCAGGAAGTAAGTATATGTCTGGATATTAACGAACCAAGTAGCAGGGTAGTGGCGATGCGATCGCCCCTAACTCTTATTAGCCGTCTAGGTTATGGATTTTACTCAAAGGCTCGCCAGCAGACAACTGGGAGCGCCTGAAGGGAAACCAGCCTTTAAGTCAATTGCAATCGGCTATTCACCATATCGGTTAGTTAACCTAATCTCAATCTATAAAATATTTTCACTTTTTCTGGAGTGATAAATTATGCTTAATAATCCCGGAGTTTTAGCATTTAGTGCGCCGACTTATACGCTTACTGAAAACGGAACTACTATAACTCAAGTAACAGTAACTCGCACGGGGGGAAGTGATACAGAAGTAAGTGCGACGATTACTTTAAATAATGGTACAGCAACCGCAGAAGATTATAATAATACCCCCATTAAGGTTACGTTTGCTCATGGGGATAGTGCGCCTAAAATTATTACGATTCCGATTAAGGAAGATAGTCAGTTTGAAGCGGTGGAAACCCTTAACCTGTCCTTGACGAATCCGACTAATGGAGCGACGATTGGTACACAAAATACGGCAATTATCAAGATCATTGATAATGATAATTTTGCCTTTACTAATACGGATATTCAACCGACGAAACTGGAGAAGTTAACCTTACCGATTCCCACAGCGTTGAAGCAGTATGAAACCCTCAGCAGCGAATTGGATAAAGCCAAGGTTAAGTTAGACACGACGGAGGAACAATTAAGGTTAGCAAATGATGATTATTCCTTTGCGAAGGAAACCTTTGAGGGGAGTCTTAGTAAGCGGAAGTTTTTAACAGACAGTTTGCAGAATTTGGCAAATAAAAAGACGGCTTTAACCTCTGGTTTTACTCAATCTAAAACACAAAATGAGCAAAAACAGAAGGATATTCAGAAAAATATTGATAATGCTTATACTCGTCTGAAGGCTGAAACCAATGCGGGTATCAAAGATGGGATTCAGAAGGAGATTAATGGTTATCTGATTCAGATTCAGGAACAACAGAATTTACTGTCAATTGCGACGACTAAGTATAATCAGGAGTTGGCGGTTGTTGATTTCCAAATAAATGAATCAAATCAGGAGTTACAGGGACTTACCGATAATATTATTCCCAAGCAAGTTGAGGATTTAGAGAAGAAAAATCAGGCTTTAGTCGGTGTTAAAACGGCTTGGGAAGGGAATAAGCAAGCTGTGACGGTTGCGGATAAGGCGTTGGGGGATTTTCTGACGGATTATGCTTTTCTCAAGACTCAGGATTATTCGTCTAAGTTTTTGCAGAATACGGTTGATAGTCTTAATCAAAAAATTGGTACGCTTCAGGCTAATTTAACGGCTTTGAAGAGTGGGAATGGGTCTAATTCTGAGATTGCGGCGTTGGAAAAGGCGATTTTAGAGAAGCAGAAGGTTCTGGGAGAGGTACAAGAGTATCAGAAAACGGTGTTAGCGGGTGAGTTGGAGTTTAAGCAGGAGTTGGAGACGAGAAAGCTGACTGCTGCGGACCATGAAGCTTCGGTTAAGGTGGCTTTGGGGAATAATAATATTGAGGGTTATGTGACTTTAAGTAGTCAATTGGCTAACCAGTTGAAGGGGTTAACTAATGTTTGGGTGGATAATTTACAGGATAATCATAATCTCACGATTAAGGTGTGGAATGGGTTGCAAGCGGAGTCTCAGGCGTTTGATAGTTTGACGAGTTATATTGACCAGAATTTGGCGACTCCTTATGGGGATTATTATCTGAATGAGATTCAGTTGGATGAGGCGTTACAGATTCGGGAGTCAACGGTAAGACGGCGGGATGCTTTGGCGGATAGTGTTGATTTTGTGACGGATGCGCTGTTTTTGGCGAAGAAGCAGTTACAGGAGTATCAGGATTTAGCGAAGTTGAGTCAGCATTATTCGGATTTGACAAGTTTGGAAAAACAGTACACCGTCCTAATAAACGCTAAAGAAAAATTAGCAAATAAAAAAGAACAGTTATCTTCTAGTAATATCGATCAATATAAACAGATAGGAATTGAAGTTATTAGCGTAGCAAATTTACTACAAAATAATTTTAAGGATAACCCTAATTATTTACAGACAAGCAATAGTTTAGACAAAATAATTAAACAGTATCAAGATTTAGCAAATCAAATAGAATATACTCCATATATTTTTAATCTAAGCTTTAACCAATATCTAAACCCAATTAGTGCAACATTTATCAATGAAAATTCTGATAATGCTTTGGTAAGTGATTTTAATGGAGATGGCAAAGATGATCTTTATTTTACTTGGCGAAGTAGCGGAAGAAATCGACTTTATCTAAGTAATGGACAAGGTGGTTTTACTCAATATTTAGATCCCATTGCTACAGGAGTAATTAATGGACATGATAATTCTTTAGTAGGTGATTTTAATGGAGATGGAAAAGATGATATCTATTTCTTTTGGAGAGGAATGGGCGTTAATCGACTTTATCTAAGTAATGGACAAGGTGGTTTTACTCAATATTTAGATCCCATTGCTACAGGAGCAATTAAAGGAAATACTACTACTTTAGTAGGTGATTTTAATGGAGATGGAAGAGATGATAATTTTTTTCATTGGAAAGCTTCAGGAACAAATGGACTATATCTTAGTCCTCTTCCAATAATACATAGTGAAGGAATTCAATTTTTAATCAATCAAAGTAATTTAACTGTTAATAATTATTTTGAATCTATTAATCCTAAATTAATAGATAAATTAAATGAAGAAGTTACTAATACAATTCAAGATTTAACGGTTCAGATTGATTTAACCAATAATCAACAAGAACAATGGATAGAAACCAATTTACAGAATTATGTCAAACAGCGACGGGATAGTATTATTCCTAATGGTGTAAATGATAAAACTATCGCAAATCTCCAATCTCTCCGCCTAGAAACTGCATACCTAACCTTACAAGCCCAACAAAATCCAGATAAAGTACAGAAATATTTACAAGATTCTCAATCTATATTAAACGCAAAAGATAAAAGATTGGCTTCTTGGCAAAATAGCAATCAACCTACTATTGATGGGACATTTAACGTAAAAGCGTCCTTTACTCCTAGCCCCAGTTATTCAGTGAAGGCTAATAACTATAACTATCAAACCGGGGACTTTAATGGAGATGGAAAAACCGATTTAATCCACTTTGATGTTAATAATTATGTTCATCTCTGGTACTCTCAAGGAGATGGTACTTTTACGATTAAAAACTTTACTCCTGGTGGGGGTTATGGAGTTGGCGTTAATAACTACAATTACAAAACAGGCGACTTCAACGGAGATGGCAAAACTGATTTAATTCACTTCGATGTTAATAATTATGTTCATATATGGACTTCTAAAGGAGATGGAACTTTCGCCATTAAAGATTTTACTCCTGGTGGAAATTATCAAGTTGGAGCAAATAACTATAATTATCAACTGGGAGATTTTAATGGGGATGGAAAGACCGATTCAATTCATTTTGTTAATAGTGGCAATGGATATGTATATGTTTGGCTATCTAACGGAGATGGAACGTTTGATGTCAAACCATCTTTTACCCCTAGTCCTAGCTATGGCGTAAATAACAATAATTTTAATTATAAAGTAGGAGATTTTGATGGAGATGGAAAAAGCGATTTAGTTCATTTTATTGATCCTGGTAACGGATATGTTAATGTTTGGAACTCTAACGGAGATGGAACGTTTGATGTCAAACAATCTTTTACTCCTAATCCTAGCTATGGCGTAAATAACAATAATTTTAATTATAAAGTAGGAGATTTTGATGGAGATGGAAAAAGCGATTTAGTTCATTTTATTGATCCTGGTAACGGATATGTTAATATTTGGAACTCTAACGGAGATAGTAAAACAACTATCGAAAAAGAAGCTGATACAGCCATCCAAAATCTCCGCAATGAATACTTCCCCGAACTCAACAACCCCACTACCCTCGCCACTCTCCAACAACAAATTAGCGACCAACAAACCCAAACCCAACAACAAATCGACCAACTAAAAAACAGCATTAGCCAAAAACAAGCCCAAGCCGCCGCTTCCATCTCCCAAGCTGACTGGTATCAAGAAAAATCTGCCTTTTATTGGGAACAAAGCCGTAAACAAGGACCCACTTGGACAGAATCTCGTAGCTACAAAAAGAAAAAACTATTTGGCAGTAAAACCGAATGGGTTACAATCACCCACGTTGACCACAACTGGATTATCTGGGATACCTACACCAAACAAGCAACCGCCCTCCGACAATACGCCGACCAACTCCTAAAAGGAGCTACAACCGATACATTAAATAAAGATACCGCCACCACCATCCTTAACCAATGGGATAAAGCTAACGCCGTCGCCAATGAAGCCGCCCTCAGCCAAAGCGAATTTATCCACCTGCTGCAACAACTGGAAGCAGAAAGAAAACTCAGCGAAGACAAAATCGCCCAAATCAGTGATTGGGAAAAACTCCTCCCCATCCTGCAAAACCAACTGGAAATAGCCACCCAAGATGCAGCCACCGCCACCGCCAATATTCAAAAAGAAACCGGCGAATACCAAACCAGTAAAGACAACTATTTAAACGCCCTTAACAGCGTCCTACAAAAACGCGCCGAATTGCAAACCAAAACCCAACTTCTGCAACAAGACATCACCACCGCCAAAAACTCAGTAATCCAACAAACTACTTACCTCGCTGACGAACTTACCCAATCCCAAACCCTAATTAGCCAACTGCAAACTAAACGACAAGCAATCGCCCAACAACTCATCACCGCCACTGGAGATAACAAAGATAACCTACTCACCCAACAAGCCCAATTAGACCAATCTATCCAACTTCTGACCCAAAAACAAACCGTCCTCACCGCCCAACAAGCTACCCTCACCCAAAAACAGACCCTCCTCTCAACCCAAGAACAGGTACTCCTCACCGAGTATCAACTCCTCGACGTTACCCTCGCCAGTCCCGACAAAGACACCAGTACCCTCGAACAACAACTCATTGACACTCGTAAAACCCTCGCGGAAGTCCAAAAACTCGCCGAACAAGCCGAAGCCAGTAGCCAAGCTTTAACCGCCGCGATGGATGGCTTACAAGCCTCTCTCTTACTGCAAAATGACAAATACCTCGCCGCCATTAAAGACAAACAACAGGCACTTAAAGGGCTAATAGACGCAACTGAACTCGAAAAAAATTACACCCTCCAAGCCACTACTAAACGCCAAGAATTAAACAGCTTTGAAAGCCAACTTCTCACCATCCTCAAACAGGCAAATGATGCCGGAAGTAAAGAAGCCGCCCAACTTCTGGAAGTAGCCAACGCCAACAATATGGCTACTGCCGCCGAACTTTATTACAAAGATTATCGAGATTTAGCGAACGATAAAGGTGGCGGTTGTTCAGGAGGAATTGCCCGCCCGGAAGATTTAATCTTAGCCGATAAATACTATGCTGAAATGCAGCAATATCGGCAATTACAACAACAGGCGCAACAACAAGCCAGCCAATTTACCGCCCTTCGTCAAGCTGCTGAAAATCAAATTACCCTCTTAGAAGGACAAAAATCCCTCGCCACCCAAGAATTGGCCCAACTTCAGCAAAGTATTGGCAACTCTCAAGAAGCGATTGAGGCCCATAAACAAGAAATCGCCGTTGCTCAATTTCGTATTGATGCCCTTTCCCAACTGAAAAACTGGACAAATCAAACTTTATTGCAAGTTCTTTCCGTTGAAAAATTCAACTTAGCACAGGCACAATTAGAACAAGAAATC
This sequence comes from Microcystis sp. LE19-84.1B, assembly GCF_027531875.1. Lineage (NCBI taxonomy): Bacteria > Bacillati > Cyanobacteriota > Cyanophyceae > Chroococcales > Microcystaceae > Microcystis > Microcystis sp. LE19-84.1B. Next base: position 6,970 of record NZ_JAPZSR010000355.1, read on the forward strand.
GCTGAAAAACGCGGTCAATTGATTGATGATGCGGTTGCAGCCCAGTTAGAAAAACAACGGTTAGACATTCAACGCGATCGTCAAATTGCCGTCACCAAACTGGAACAATTAAACCAACTAAACACCGAAGAAGCACTCCAGCAAGCGATTAATAATCTACGCACCGACTTAGGTATTAACCCGATTGCAAATATCATCACCCAAGCTGACTATAAAGGACAACTAGCGGGCATTTTAGCCGATTTAGATGCCCTGAAACAAAAACAGCCCAACTTACCCGATGAATTGCAGAGCATATTAACAGCAACTCGTCAAGATATTCATGATGCTTTACAGGGGAAAGAAGCAGCGACGATTCAGGATAATTTACTGAAAACGGTTGATGGTTTAATTGAGCAGAATAATAAACTGAATGCAGAAATTACGAAATTAGACCAAGAAGAACAGCAATATTTAGGGATTCTGAAACAATCGGAAACCAACCTCAAGGGAGCCAGTAAAGCACTCTATGATGAGATTCAGAAAACAGGGGTATTAACTCAAGAGAAAGAGCTAGTCAGTCAGCAGAATTTAGAGATACTTTATAAGGTTGGCTATGCTCAAGGTGCAGTTGATTTATCCGATGATTTAGCGCGACAATCTCAATCGATTTTAAGCCAGATTATTGAGGGGCGAATTAAAGAAAGGGAAATCAGAAAGAAAGCCTTTGTTAATGAAGTTTTAGGGACTGCAACGCTTGTTATTTCGTTAGTATCAGCCGTTTTTACCGTAGGGGCATCCTTAGCCGTTAATATTGCAACAGCAGGATTATCCGGTGCAGCAGCTACCGCAGCAGCAGCCAGCGCAACTATTCTTGGTGTATCAGTTGGCACAATTACTTCTGTTGCTACTACATTAAGCCTTATTAGTAGTTCTCTTAGTGCCGTTCAATCAGCCTATAATGGAGATTGGGCGGGTGCAGTTTTCCATGCAGCAATGGCTTTTGCCAGCTATGAAATTAGTGATATTAATAGCGAACTAGCGAAGAATCCTCAAGTCATCGAAACCACCAAGGCAATTGATGTTGCCAAAGAAGCAAAAAATTTGAGCTTAGTTAGTGAATTAACCCAGAAATTAGAACTCTTAAAATATGAATTATCACCCAATCTACTTAACCTAACCAGATTCCAAACAGTCGCCCAAGGTGCGTACTCATCCTATCAGTACGCCAAAACAGGAGATACGACTCTCGCCTTATTATCTGGGGTTCAATCATTAGCTAATGCCGCATCTCTTGGCATTAAAGACATCACAAAATTAAGTCAAGCTTCTGATATTCAAAAATTCTTTATCACAGCAGGACAAGTCTCTCTAGTAACAGCCCAAGGTATCAAAGCTATTGAAAATGGCAACTGGTTAGATGCGGCTAATGCAATCGGTAAAATTGCTGGACAAATTGACAAAAACTTTGCGTTAGGATTAGGGGAAGCCGGGAAAAAAGAACTAATAGATTTGACGGGATTAAAATGGGAAGAAATTCAAGACTTCGGTAAATTAAGTTCAGCCTTATATCAAACTATCGATAATAAAGATTGGATTAAAGCCATTCAAACAGCAGGTAAAGCAATTAACCTTGTTGATGATAGTTTATTGGGGGTTGATTTAGGAACCGAAGCCCATAAATCTATTAAAGATTTAACAGGGTTTGAATGGGAAGAAGTCGAAACTATCATTCAATCGGGAGTTAAGCTGGAAATTGCTGTCAGAGAACGTAATTTGCAAGCAATCACTCAATCTGTAAAAAGCATTGTAAATGTCTGGGTTACTGACGATAAACTCAAAATTGAAGCACAAAAAGTTACAGGACTTTCTTGGGAAGAAATCCAACGAATTACCCAGACAGGAGAAGCCATTAATAAAGCCATTGAAAAAGGAGATACAGCAGCTTGGATTAAATCCAGTAATGAACTTCTGGGCATTTGGCAAGGTAATCAAACCCTCCAAAACTTCTTAAAAACTAACCTAAATTTAGACTGGAAAGATTTCCAGCAAGTTGTTAAAGCCGGTCAATCTATTGCCATAGCTACTGACAAACAAAGCGTTGAACAATGGGGACAATCTCTCAAAGAAGTTCTCAATATTTGGTATGATGACGATACGCTTAAGAACAAATTAACAACCGTATCTGGACTTTCTTGGGAACAAATTCAAAAGACAGAGGAAACCATTTCAACCCTTAATAAAGCCTACGAAAAAGGTAATACTTTAGCTTGGATAGAAGCTAGTAACAAAATCCTAAAACTTTGGGAAACAGATAAAACCTTAGCCAATAAAATTAAAGTCAATACAGGCTTAGATTGGCAAGATTTTGAGAAGATTGTTAAAGCTGGACAAGCTACTGCGATCGCTGTTGACAGTGAAAAGTTAAAAGATTGGGGACAAGCGATCAGAAAAGTCGCTAATATTTGGGCTGATGATGCCACATTAAAAAGCAAAATTGAACAAGCAACTGGACTAACTTGGTCACAATTAAATAAATTAGAAAACACTGTTCAGGAACTAGATAAAGCTACTCAAAATAACAATACCCAATCTTGGATTACTGCCAGTGATAATATTTTAACAATCTGGAAAACCGATCCTAGTTTTGCTAAAAAACTCAAAGAAGTTACCAGTTTAGACTTTACCGACCTAGAAAAAATCGTCAAAGCAGGTCAAGCTACTGCGACAGCGATTGACAGTCAAGAACTCGCTAAATGGGGACAAGCCATCAGACGAGTGGCTAATATTTGGGTAGATGATAATACCCTAAAATCTACAGCAGAAGACCTCACAGGGTTATCTTGGGAGAAACTTCAAAAACTCGACAAAACTGTACAAGAAATTAATACTGCCATAGACAAAGATACAACCCAAGACTGGATAAATGCCAGTGATGCAATTCTGAAAATTTGGCAAGATGATCCTACTTTAACCCAAAAACTCAAAACCTACACTAATTTGAATTGGCAAGATATAGAAAATATAGTAAAAGCTGGTCAAGAAACAGCTAAAGCCGTTGATCAACAAACACTAGCACAATGGGGAAATGCCATTAAGAGTGCTGTTAATATTTGGGTAGATGATAATACTCTAAAATCTCAAGCTGAAAAAGCAACTGGACTTACTTGGTCACAGTTAGAAAATCTTGCCCGTACCAATCGATTAATTAAACAAGCCATTGACACCAATGACTTAGAAACATGGAAAAAATCAACCGATGAAATTATCAACATTTGGAAAGAAGATAAAGTATTAACTCAGAAACTCAAAGAAAAAGCAGCAATTGAATGGAAAGATATTGAATATATTGTTAAATCTGGTCAAGCGATCGCAACCGCATCTCAAGATACAACCCTAGAGAATTTAACAGCAGCTATTGAACAGATCGTATCTATTGGCGATCAAGATCCTCAACTTAAAGAGAAAATCAAAAGTATTTTTGAACTGGAATGGCAAAAACTAGAAGCAATTAGTCAAAAAAATCAACAAATACAAGCAGACTTAGCTCAACAGCAACAAGAAAACTGGGTCACAACCAATCAGGAATTGATCAACATCCTGGAGAAGAATGATGCTCTTATTCAAGAAAATCTTGCTCCCATTATCATTAACCCCATTCCCAATCAAACAGCAACCACTAATAAATCATTCACTTTCACTGTTTCTGAAACCACTTTCACAGACATAGATAAAAATGATCTTCTAACCTATTCAGCAACAGATGTGAATGGTAATTCCCTACCTAAATGGTTATCTTTTGATCCCAAGACAAGAACTTTTAGTGGAACTTCTAAGGATACAACAAGCTCTAGTCTCGATATTAAGCTTGAAGTAAAAGATACTAAAGGATTGTCTTCCAGTAACGTTTTCACACTTACCATTAATGCCATGACTGGAGGAGATGGCAACGATCTCCTTAATGGTAGTGCGGGAGATGATACCCTCAATGGGAATGCAGGCGATGACACCCTCAACGGCGGTAATGGAGATGACCTCCTTAACGGACAAGAAGGGAAAGATAGCCTCAATGGGAATGACGGTAATGACACTCTTAACGGAGGCGATGACAACGATATTCTTAATGGCGGTCAAGGTAACGACTCCCTCAATGGTAGTCCGGGAGATGATAGCCTCAATGGCGATATTGGTAACGACATCCTTAACGGTGGCGATGGCAATGATACCCTCAATGGTGGGGATGGGGATGATACGCTTAATGGGGGTAACGACAGCGATCGCCTGTTCGGTGGTATTGGTCAAGACTCCCTCAATGGTGGACTAGGGAACGATAGTATCGATGGTGGGGAAGGCCAAGATACCCTTACTGGTAGCAATGGTAACGATACTATCAATGGCGGCTTAGGTGATGATAATCTGGATGGCGGTAGTGATAATGACCTTCTCAACGGAGGCGAAGGTAACGACACCCTCAATGGTGCAGCCGGAATTGATACTTTGGTAGGTGGTTTAGGAGATGATACCTATCAAATTGATACCACCACTGATACCATTACTGAACTAGCTAATGAGGGAACCGATACTATCCAATCTAGTATCACCTTTAGTCTTGCAAGTTTAGCTAATATTGAAAACCTCACCCTTACAGGTACTACGAATCTTAACGGTACAGGTAACGCTGGTAATAATCTAATAATTGGTAATAGCAGTAATAACACCTTAACAGGTAATGGCGGTAACGATACCCTCAATGGGGGTGCGGGAATTGATACTTTGGTAGGTGGTTTAGGAAATGACACCTATCAAATTGATACTACTACCGATACCATCACTGAACTAGCTAACGAGGGAACCGATACTATCCAATCTAGTATCACCTTTAGTCTTGCAAGTTTAGCTAATATTGAAAACCTCACCCTAACCGGTACTACGAATCTTAACGGTACGGGTAACGCTGGTAATAACCTAATTATTGGTAATAGTGGGAATAATCAAATCAATGGTGGATTAGGAAACGATACTATTGAGGGAGGGGAAGGAAAAGATACCCTTACTGGTAGCAATGGTAACGACAGTATTAATGGCGGCCTAGGTGATGATAATCTGGATGGTGGTAGTGATAATGACCTTCTCAACGGTGGAGAAGGTAACGACACCCTCAATGGTGGTGCGGGAATTGATACCCTAATTGGTGGTTTAGGAAATGACACCTATCAAATTGATACCACTACTGATACCATCACTGAAAACGCCAACGAAGGCACAGACACCGTTCAATCTTCTGTAACTTATACCCTCGGAAACAACCTAGAAAACCTCACCCTAACTGGT
>NZ_JAPZSR010000074.1:0-1923 GCF_027531875.1 Microcystis sp. LE19-84.1B
TTTGGCTTTTTGCGTTGTCAAGTCTAAACTTGTTGTGTCTTGAACTGCCAAAACTATTGGATGTTCTTTGATTCTTTCTACTGTACTTTTGGCCTGGGCGGCAATTAGATCTGAGGGGTGAAAATAGGGGGAATTCCAAAAAAACTATACCTATCAATCGTTTCCCCTTTTTTTAAGTTTCTTCTCTTTTTGTTAAGAAAGCTCTGACTAATGGATAGGACGTCGGGGGGGCAAGGGGATGAGGGACACGAATAAAGAAAAATGGTATAACAGCGTGATTGCTCTAAAATAAGGTCATCGCCTGATCAGTATATAGCAATGACCTTAATCGCTGTCATCGATTATGACATGGGAAATCTGCACTCTGCCTGTAAAGGACTGGAAACCGTGGGTGCAGTGCCGAAAATTACCGATTCTCCCCTCGATCTCGAAAAAGCTGACGCTATTGTCTTACCCGGAGTCGGTTCTTTTGATCCTGCTGTCCGGCAAATTCGCAGCCGTCATCTCGAAAAACCGATCAAAGTTGCGATCGCTAATGGTAAACCCTTCCTCGGTATCTGTCTCGGTTTACAAATTCTCTTTGACTCATCAGAGGAAGGACAAGAGGCGGGTTTAGGGATTATTCCGGGGACAGTGCGCCGTTTTCGCTCAGAACCGGGCATTACCATTCCCCACATGGGTTGGAATCAATTAGACTTCACCCAGCCGGATCATGCTCTTTGGCAGGGATTACCCCCGCATCCTCACGTCTATTTTGTCCATTCCTATTATGTCGATCCCCTTGATAGTCATCTAACTGCCGCCACCGTCACCCACGGCAGTCAAACGGTGACAGCAGCGATCGCTCGTGATCGTTTGGTGGCGGTGCAGTTTCACCCGGAAAAATCCTCGACTAATGGCTTAAAAATTCTGGCTAACTTTGTTCAACAGGTGCAAAAATTAGCTTTAGTCTCCTAAATAAGCCTTTAAAACCCGCTCATTTTTTTGGATTTCGCTGGGAATGCCATCGGCTAAATTTGTCCCTTCTGCTAATACCCAAACGTGGTGACAAAGGGACATAATCACATCCATATTATGCTCGATAATCAAAAAGGTAATTCCCTGACGATTCCACTCGATAATATGGTCGCTGATTTGAGCGATTAAAGTGGGATTAACTCCGGCGGCTGGTTCATCTAATAAAATTAATTTTGGCTCGGTCATTAGCGCTCGGCCAATCTCTAATAATTTGCGCTGTCCTCCCGATAAAGCTCCCGCATAATCGTGCGCTTTTTCCCCTAGACCGATCGAATCTAATATCTCCAAAGCTTTGGCACGATTTTCCTGTTCCTGTTGGCGAATTTTTGCCCCCTGAAACCAGACGTTGAGAAAATTTTCTCCCGTTTGTCCCGGACTAGCTAAGAGCATATTTTCTAACACCGTTAATCGGGATAATACCCTGGCGACTTGAAAAGTTCTCACACATCCTTTCAGGGCAATTTGATAGGGAGGCAGCTGATGAATCGGCTGACCATCAAGAAAAACTTCCCCTTTATCTGGGCGAATAAAATTAGATAAAAGGTTAAAAAGTGTGGTTTTGCCGGCTCCATTTGGTCCGATTAACCCGGTGATGCTGCCCTGCGGCACATCCAAATAAGCATTATTGACGGCGCGAATGCCCCCAAAACTTTTCGATAATCCTTTGGCAGAAAGTAACATATATGAATTATGAATTATGAATTATGAATTATGAATTATGAAGTGGGAAATGTTTTCAGTTAACAGTAAACAGTGAACAGTAATCGATGAACTGATAACTGATAACTGATAACTGATAACTGATAACTGATAACTGATAACTGATAACTGATAACTGATAACTGATAACTGATAACTGATAACTGATAACTGATAACTGATAACTGATAACTGATAACTGATAAC
>NZ_JAPZSR010000416.1:0-1124 GCF_027531875.1 Microcystis sp. LE19-84.1B
AAAAATCGATACCTTGCAACAGGATTTCAACCAGAAATTTGACGGACTACAGAAGGATTTTAACCAGAAATTTGACAGCCTACAAAAGGATGTTAACCAGAAATTTGATAGCTTACAAAAGGATTTTAACCAGAAATTTGACAGCCTACAGAAGGATTTTAACCAGAAATTTGACAAAATCGACGAACGGCTAACTAAGCTAGAGGTAGGACAGGCAAAACTAACTGAGAAAGTCGATGGGATGGATAGAAGACTAGAAAAGCTGGAAGGAACCCAAAAAAATCAAGTTTGGACGTTAATTATTCTTTTAGGAGGGGCCATCGGCACGGCAGCGTGGCGATCCTTTTTTTCTGGCAATCCTTAGAAATATTGCCATAATACTAAATCCTAGGCAATAAATAATCAGTCTTTAATAACCGGATTTAGGATTAAGATAAAATTATTGTACTATCATTACTCCCAGGGATGTTACCAAAATGTCCAACGAAACCGTTACTTATAGTCTTGAATCCGTCCTCAAGGAAATCAAAGATAGCATCAAGGAAGTTAACCAAAAAATCGATACCTTCCAACAGGATGTTAACCAGAAATTTGACAGCCTACAGAAAGATTTTAACCAGAAATTTGACGGACTACAAAAGGATGTTAACCAGAAATTTGACGGACTACAGAAGGATCTTAACCAGAAATTTGAGAAAATTGACGAACGGCTAACTAAGCTAGAGGTAGGACAGGCAAAACTAACTGAGAAAGTCGATGGGATGGATAGAAGACTAGAAAAGCTGGAAGGAACCCAAAAAAATCAAGTTTGGACGTTAATTATTCTTTTAGGAGGGGCTATCGGCACGGCAGCGTGGCGATCCTTTTTTTCTGGCAATCCTTAGAAATATTGCCATAATACTAAATCCTAGGCAATAAATAATCAGTCTTTAATAACCAGATTTAGGATTAAAATAAAATTATTGTACTATCATTACTCCCAAGGATGTTACCAAAATGTCTAACGAAACCGTTACTTATAGTCTTGAATCCGTCCTCAAGGAAATTAAAGACAGCATCAAGGAGGTTAACCAAAAAATCGATACCTTGCAAAGAGATGTCACCCAAAAAATCGATACCTTGCA
>NZ_JAPZSR010000141.1:0-10792 GCF_027531875.1 Microcystis sp. LE19-84.1B
TTGTTCCCAGTATTATTACTACTAATACTATCCATAAAGGGTGTCTTTTTCCTTTATCTTTCCGAAAGTCCTTGACTTGTTTTAGTTTTTCTATTAAGCTCAACATATATTTGAAAGGTTGGCGGTCACTCCTCATTTTACCTGATAGTGATCGCTTTTACTTTTGATATTCTGATGGGAGAATGAAACAGCCCTACCCTTGATAAGGGGGGTGCCGATCCCCCCTTAATCCCCCCTTGATAAGGGGGGTGCAGATCCCCCTTTAATTCTAGAGCCAAAAAAGACAGGCATTGAGCCTGTCTAGAAAACCAAACAAATTACCTATCAGTTGGCCACAAATAGGGAGTTTTTGGCGTCAAATTTCCAAGCAATACCATCGGGATCTCTGATGCGACTCCAATCGGCAAATTCTGTTTCGGATTTATTTTTCTTGTTTCTACCCAAAACGGCTGGGGTAACTCCTAAACGTTTAGCCAAATCCGCCAAACTCATTGATGAGATGGTTTCAGAATCAGAGGTTAGAGATTCTTCCCTAACTTCTGATTCTGATTGGGATAAAGAACTGGCAGAACTGTTCAAACTAGGATTAATTATCTCCTCCGGTTCTTGAATTACCGTTTCTTGAACAGCGATCGCTGCGTTTTTTTCTTCCTCTTTTTCCTCAAATAATTTACCTAAATTAGTCAGAGGTTGGGAGGAGGAAATAACAGGAACCTCCGAGACAGAATTTTCGCTCTTTTCGGCGACAATCAGAGAGGATTTAGCCTCCTGGGATTGCTCTAAATTGGTCAGGGGAGATCTCGAGGCAGTAATCGCAGGAATTTGTTTTTCCCCTATTTCTTCTAAAGAGGGGTCACTCTCATCAAAAATACTACCCAAGGTACTGGCGGTGATAAAGTAATAGGCCATACCCTGATCGCCTACAGCTTTTTTTTGCGCTCCAAATTCCTCAGCTTTTTTGTCTAAAAATTGTCTGGCTAATTTGGCCGTGAGATTGGCTTTTGCCGATAGGTCAATCGGGGTGAGACAACCTTGATTGTCCTGTAAAAGTTGATTGAAATAGGGGTTAATCACCGTCGATAATTTTGACCAGCGATAGTCTTGCCACACCTTGACTGCCAGAGTTAAGAGGAAGACAAGTAGGATCAATGGCCAAGCGGTAAAAACAAGGATGATTAGCACCGCTAGGGGAATGATGAGGACGAGAAACCCCGCCGTTTGACGATCGATAATTTTTCCAGTCATAATTTCATAAGCTGCCACAATTAAAATTCTTAATGGCTAGTTTGACTATCTCCTGCCATAAGTGTATATGACCAGTTTAGGCTTTATTGGTCACGCCGGTTAGTTCTAGTCGTTCAAACATGGCAAATCGTGCCTTCAAGGCCAGAGAATCATCAAGTTTTGTTAAAAAAATGGCTTTTTGATACTTTTGTTCTAAAGCTTTTTGGATTAACCAATCGGCTAAAAAGGGATTTTTGGGTAGTAGCGGACCATGGGCATAGGTAGCGATCGCATTGTGGTAAAATGCTCCTTCATAACCGTCCTCTCCGTTATTTCCGTAGCCAGTAATCACCTTTCCTAGGGGAGAAACGGTCTGTAAATAGGTACGACCCCCGTGATTTTCAAAGCCAATTACTAGCGGTTTTTCCCCGGTCATAGCTTTTATTTCCTCCGCTAAGGGAGAGGCCGTAATTTCAAAAACCACGTTACCGATACAGCGTTTTGCATTGGGTCCAGGATGTTTACTTACTAGGTCTAATAATCCCAATCCTTCGATTCTTTGACCGAAAGCTGGTTCGTAATAATGTCCTAATAATTGTGGGGAACCACAGGTAAAAACTCCCGGTATTCCTGCTGATAATTGTTCTTTCATCGCCGCCGCTTTTCTCCCCTGTAAATCCCGCATAACGATCTCCTGTTGCCGATCCTGCGCCCCACCCCCAACAATTATATCTACTTGATAAAATGTCTCGGCTTCTGTTTGAGCATCTAGGGGAATAATTGTCACAGCAATATCACGCCATTGACATCTTCTTTGGATAGTAATAACATTACCTCGATCGCCGTATGTACTCATTAAGGTCGGATATAACCAGCCGATTTTTAGTTCTAGTTCTTGCATAATTTCTTAGGGGATTTAGGGAATTAGGGAATGGGGAATTAGGGAATAGGGGAATGGGGGAATGGGGAAATGGGGAAATGGGGAAATGGGGAAATGGGGAAATGGGGAAATGGGGAAATGGGGAAATGGGGAAATGGGGAAATGGGGGAATTCAACTAACACCCTAACACCCCAACACCCCAACCCCTAACACCAATCTTCACTCTTTTCTAATTTCTACAAAATCTTTCTACCTGTGAGAATCTCTCGTACTTCTAACATAGCAGAATAGGTGGGTAAAATATGTAAAGTTTCCTCATTTTTGGTGTTATTAAGGGCAATTTGGAGCGCTTTTTTTAGATCGGATTCAACAATTAAATTAACGGGATAAGCGAGACTATCCTGACTATATTGTAAGCGTAAAGCCATGTCATAAAGTCGATCGCCCGTTACTACTAAAGTTGTTCCCAAACGGGTTAATTTTTCCGTATCCACATCCCAAATCCAAGAAACATCCGTCCCGTCGGGGATGCGATCATTGAGAACTAAGAGAGTAGTCGAGGACTTTTCTTTCTGTAAAATATCAGCCACCGTGCGAATTGTTTCATTCATACCCACGGGATTTTTAGACAGTAAAATCCTAACTTTTTTGCCCTCAATTTCTAATTCTTCCGCTCGACCAAAAGCCGCTTTAAAACCCTGAACTGTCTCAAAAATTTCTCGATCTTTAATCCCCAATTCTTGGGCTACTAAACCCGCCGCTAAAGTATTATATTTATTATAAACACCGATTAAAATCTGCGGCCAATCCTGACTATGAAAAGCAGGATTACTCTTTTTAAAGCCGCAACTAGGACAACTAAAATCCCCTAAATGGGAGAGATAAACTCCGCGATAATCCAAAGAAGCACCACATTTAGGACAGTAAATAGAATCGACAGCGTGGGGAATTTCTTCTAGATATAATTCTGGTTCACTTAAGCCAAAATATACAACTCTTTGGGGCAGTTGTTGACCCAAATGGGAAAGGGTCGGATCATCAGCATTGAGAATCACTAAAGTATCGGTGGGTAGGGGAGATATGGCTCCTTGCCAACGGCGACTAATCGTATCCACTTCCCCATAGCGATCGAGTTGATCGCGAAACAAATTAAGAGCTAAAATAGCGCGAGGACGACAATCTTTTAAAACCAAAGGGAGAATATTTTCATCCACTTCTAAAATGGCATAATCAGCCTTTAAAGTGCCGAATAAATTGGCATCGGCTAATAAAGCAGTGATTAAACCATTAATTAAATTCGCCCCAGTGGTATTATGGGTGACTTTTGCTCCCTGACGCTCTAGAATAGTTCTTAGGAGTAGGGAAGTGGTAGTTTTTCCATTCGTGCCAACCACCAAGATTACCCCCCGTCGGACTTGCCCACAAAGTAGCGGCAACAAACGGGGATGGAGACGACGGGCAATTTCCCCCGGCAAGACGCTGGCGGCCCCTAAACGGAGTCCTTTAACCACAGCAGTAACGGTTTTAGCCACCGCTACGGCTATCCCTAAACGGATGCGATCAAACAATTGCATGAACTGAGATTCTCATAGCTGTTTCGTGATTTTACCGCTAAAAGAAGACTGGTAAACGGGGTAAGTTCCCATTGATTCTTTCCTACCGACAAAAAAGACAGCCTATAATATAGGTAAGTTTGGGGCCGATTCTACCGCACACGACATTTTAGGGCTAGAGCTTATGGGTTTATTGACAAGATTGGGGATTTCACTGGGATTACTCGTCCTAGGGGGTACTGTGGGTGTGCTAGGAAATCAGTATTTAAGCAGAAAAGCACCCCTAGAGGTAAATAAACCGCCGGCAATTCTCCCCGCTTCCCTCTCTCTCCCTGTTATTCCCCAAACCGACGGCAATGTTAATTTTATCGCCCAGGCCGTGCAGAAAGTCGGGCCGGCGGTGGTGCGGATTGACTCGGCCCGGGAAGTGGCCGACCAAATTCCCGAAGAATTTAAACAGCCCTTTTTTCGGCGCTTTTTTGGTAATGAAGTGCCGATTCCCAAGGAGCATTTGGAACGAGGAACTGGTTCTGGGTTTATCATCAGTACAGATGGACTACTTTTAACTAATGCCCATGTGGTGGAAGGGACAACCCAAGTAAAAGTGACTCTGAAAAACGGTCAAACCTATCAGGGTAAAGTCCTGGGAGTTGACAATATGACCGATGTGGCCTTGGTGAAAATCGAGGCGGAAAATTTACCGACGGTGACTTTTGGCAAGGCCGAAACTTTAATACCCGGGGAGTGGGCGATCGCTATTGGCAATCCCCTAGGCTTAGATAATACGGTGACAGTGGGCATTATTAGCGCCCTAGGACGCACTAGCAGCGAAGTGGGGGTTCCCGATAAACGGGTTCGTTTTATCCAAACCGATGCCGCTATTAACCCCGGCAATTCCGGCGGTCCGTTGCTAAACGCCAAGGGTGAAGTTATCGGTATTAATACGGCAATTCGGGCCGATGCTCAGGGTTTAGGGTTTGCTATTCCCATCGAAACCGCCCAAAAAGTGGCGGGACAGCTATCTAGTAAGGGTAAAGCGGAACATCCCTACATCGGTATCCAGATGGTAACGCTAACCCCAGAATTACGGCAGCAATTGAACGAAACTAAAGAATTAAACTTTAATATTGACCAAAATGAAGGGGTAATCGTCCTGCGAGTGGTGGAAAATTCCCCCGCTCAAAAAGCCGGAATGCAAGCGGGTGATATCATCGAAACTGTGGCAGGAAACCCCGTTAAAACCGCTTCGGATGTGCAGCAAGGTGTAGAAACCAGTGCGATCGGTGGTAATCTGGAAATCGAGATTAACCGCAGGGGTAAACAACAAACTCTCACCGTTCAACCGGGGGTTTTTCCCAGCAAAACTAGCGAGTGAACTACTTTCAACCGGTCAAGGGGCGACCCCTTACCCTACACTGGGAGGAGAGAAAATAAGTCGCTGGTTATAATTAAATTAAAAATGGATTTTAGGTTCGATCCCCCCTGCCCCCCTTGATAAGGGGGGTGCCGATCCCCCCTTAGTCCCCCCTTGATAAGGGGGGCATCTGATAATTTTTAACGCCTACCTACTTAGCAGCGGAGCGATCAAAATTGAGGCAGCGGTTACAATTAAAACTATCAATTGGGCGCGGGGCTGCCCTTCTAATCGGTTTGCTGGGATTAACGGCCTGTCAACCTCCCGATCCGCCGAAAATTTCACCGACAGAATCGCCTAAAATTGAGGAAAATGGCCGGTTAATTCTCAATAATGCCACCTTAGAACAGGCCAACCCTTCGGGACAACCCCTCTGGAAAATTCAGGTCAAAAAAGCTACCTACACCCAAGACCAAAAAATCGCCCGTCTGGAAAATATCAAGGGTAATATCTATCAAGATGGGAAAGTAGTTTTACAGGTTAGTGCTGACCGCGGTGAAGTCTATAAGGAAGGCCAGGAAATTCTCCTCAAAGATAATATTGTGGCTGTGGACCCCCGCAATAAGGCCATTATTAACGCGCCGGAATTGCGTTGGCTGCCCAAGGAAGGTATTTTAATCTCCCCCAAAGGGATCAAAGGTAGTCATCTACAACTAGAAGCCAAGGCGCGCCAAGGACGCTACGACACGCGCCAAGAAAAACTAGAATTACAAGGTCAAGTGGTGGCTACCGCTAAGGAATCTCGTGTTGTCCTGCAAACCGAGCGCCTGTACTGGGAAATTCCGCAACAGGTCATTAGTACCGATCAAAAAGTCGCTTTTGATCGCTATATTAGTAAAACTATTATCGATCGCCTGACTGCTATCGGCGGTCGTTGGGAAAGAAAAAATAATCAGGTTATCCTGCAAGAAAACCTCGAATATCGCTCTTTAGAACCACCTTTACAGATTTCTGGTTCTCAGGCAATTTGGAACTATCAAAATCGTACCCTAACTTCCGATCGCCCCACGGAAATTTTTCAATATCAAGATCAAATCGCTATTACTGGTAATCGTGTGGTGGTGGAATTAGGCAATCGCATCGCTTATCTCAAGGATGGGGTTAAGGGGATTAATCAGAAAACTGGGGCGCAATTGTATAGTCAGATCTTAACTTGGAAAATGTCGGAAAAAATTGTCGAGGCCGAGGGGAATATTATCTATGAACAACAGGAACCAAAATTTAATCTCACCGGCGATAAAGCGATCGGCACGTTAGAAGATAATAACATTGTTGTTACCAGTAGCTCCCCCGATCGAGTTGTCACCGAGATTTATCCCCGTTAACAGGGAAAATTAGCCAAAAAAAACTCCCCCCAAACAAGGGAGAGAGGGGGGGTAAATATTTAAAAGCTTACCATTTGAGCAGATTAAACTGTTCCATATCGATCGTGTCGCGGTTACGATAGATAGTCAGGATAATCGCTAAACCCACGGCTGCCTCGGCTGCCGCTACGGTAATCACGAAAATAGTAAAAATTTGGCCTCGGATATTAGCGGGGTCAAGATAGTTGGAAAAACCCATTAAGTTAATGTTAACAGAATTGAGCATCAATTCGATCGACATTAAAACCCGGACGGCATTGCGACTGGTGACTAAACCATAAATTCCGATACAAAATAAAGCCGCCGCTAATAACAAATAATACTCTAACTGAATCTGCATGATACCTCTTTTTTGGGTCTTATTTAGGGGCGGTTAATTCTCTAGGTCGTTCGGGTAATGTTAAAGCTGTGGCCGTAGGTTCTTCAGCTTTTAGGGTGGGGATAAGGTCACGACGAGCTAAAATAATTGCTCCGACCATGGCCATTAATAACAGCACGGAAGCTAATTCAAAGGGTAGCAGGAAATCACTAAAGAAATGCTTACCGATTTCTACTAAAGTATTAGTTACTACGGCGGGAGAAGTGCTAGAAATTGACCAAGGTGTGATTAAAACCATCGTCGATAACAGCACAAATAAACCAACACAAACTAAAGCAGTAGATGCCTGACGAATCCAACGTTTAGGAATATCAGAAAAGTCCTCTTGCTTGTTAACAAGCATAATGGCGAAGAGAATTAAAACGTTAATTGCGCCCACATAAATTAGAATTTGTGCCGCCGCTACAAAATCAGCATTTAGTAAGAGATATAAACCCGAAATGCTGATAAAAACACCACCCAATAAAAAGGCGGAATAAACGATATTAGATAATAGTACCACGCCTAAAGCTGTCCCGATTACTAGGGCTGCTAAAATGCCAAAAGATACTATTTGAACGCCCTCGGCTAAATTCACAGTAGTTTCATCTCCTTTTATGTTTGAGAGTTATTAATTATTAGTTATCAGTTATCAGTTATTACTGTTAAATTTCCAACTCCTGACGGCTGATAGCTAACTGCTAATTAATCGGTAATTTCTTCTGGACGTTTACCGGCGCGTTGACTACCGACGGGTAAATCGTGGGGTTCGATGACACCTTTAGGCAGATAACCTAATTCCCTCAGAGGTGTTACCATCGGGTCTTGGGTGACTTTGTAGGGTAAACGGCCTAGGGCGACGTTATCATAGTTTAATTCATGACGATCATAGGTCGCTAGTTCGTATTCTTCGGTCATCGATAGGCAATTAGTCGGACAGTATTCCACACAATTACCGCAGAAAATACAGACCCCAAAATCGATACTGTAGTGTTTGAGTTCTTTCTTTTTAATTTCCTTGTTAAAAGTCCAATCCACTACGGGTAAATTAATCGGACAAACTCGCACACAAACTTCACAAGCGATACATTTATCGAACTCAAAGTGAATTCTACCCCGATAACGTTCCGAGGGAATTAACTTTTCGTAGGGATACTGGACGGTAATCGGACGACGACGCATATGATCGAAGGTAACGGATAAACCTTCGCCGATGTATTTCGCCGCTTGAATGCTACCTTTGGCGTAATCGCTGACTTGTTTGAGGATGTTAAACATGATGGTCAGAGGGATATTAAGTTAACAGGGCAAAAACGGGAATTAACCGCCAAAAGCAAAGGGAAAAGCTAGTTTTAGGGCGGCCGTAAGTAGTAGGTTAACTAAAGATACCGGTAGGAGGAATTTCCAGCCTAAATCGAGTAATTGGTCAATGCGAACCCGGGGTACAGTCCAACGCAAGAGAATAGCGATGAAGATGAGGAAATAGGCCTTTAATACTGTCATCGTAATCCCTAGGGAAGCGGTGATAATTTGTAGCCAGGGATTGGTTTCACTCACTCCCAACCAGCCGGCCACAGCATTGACGGGGATAGGAAATTCCCAACCACCGAGATAGAGGACGGCGAAAACTAGGGCCGACAGCACGAGGTTAACGTAGGAACCCACATAAAAAAGAGCGAATTTCATCCCTGCGTATTCGGTTTGATAACCGGCGACTAATTCCTCCTCCGCTTCTGGTAAATCGAAAGGCAGACGTTCACACTCAGCTAAAGCGGCAATCCAGAAAATCAGAAAACCCACCGGTTGGCGCCAGATATTCCAGCCTAAAATGCCATAACCGGATTGTTGTTCGACAATATCAATGGTACTGAGACTATTAGACATCATCGCGATCGCTAATACCGATAAAGCCAAGGGAATTTCATAACTAATCGATTGCGCCGCCGCCCGCAGGCCTCCCAGTAAGGAATACTTATTATTTGAGGCATAACCCGCCATTAATAAGCCAATGGGGGCAATACTGGACAAGGAAATCCATAAAAAGATCCCCACGTTTAGGTCAGTAATCAGCAGATTTTGGCCGAAGGGGACGATGAGATAGGAGACAAACACCGGCATCACCACCAAAATTGGCCCGAAGAGGAATAACCAAGGGTCGGCCTTAGCGGGGACGACATCTTCTTTAAAGACTAATTTCAGACCGTCGGCGACTGGTTGTAAAACGCCCAAGGGTCCTGCGTATTCCGGCCCGATACGCTGCTGGACGGCGGCGGAAATTTTCCTTTCTAACCAGACGCAGACTAAAACCCCCACCGTGGCGGCTATAATCATCAGGAACATGGGTAAAGGCATCCAAATCGCTTTAGCCACTCCTCCACTTAATCCCAAGTCTGTTAGGGATTTAATGAAACTTTCTTGTAAATCTATGCCTTGATTCATATTTGGCGATCGCTGTACTGTCAATAGTTCGGCATGGTCTGAAGATTTTTAAGCAAATCTTATAGCCTAGTATACAGTTAGTCGGTCTGAGGGTTATCAGTAAAGTGACAAAGGCTTCAACTCATTAGCAGCCAAGAGAGTCAAGCAATCTTGATTCCCCGTCCGAGAATAGCTATTAGTCAATAGTTAGACTCTGAATCTATCAATGTTCTCATCTGTTTCTTAGCGCCGACAACCTCAGCTAGTTATCAATTATTCACAGGAAAAAAATCTAGTTAAGTAGCTGGTTATAATTAAATTAAAAATGGATTTTAGGTTCGATCCCCCCTGCCCCCCTTGATAAGGGGGGTGCCGATAGGCGGGGGGATCTACCCTTGATAAGGGGGGTGCCGATAGGCGGGGGGATCTACCCTTGATAAGGGGGGTGCCGATAGGCGGGGGGATCTACCCTTGATAAGGGGGGTGCCGATCCCCCCTTAATCCCCCCTTGATAAGGGGGGTTTCTGATAATTTTTAACGCCTACCTACTTAACTTATCGTTTAGGCAATGAAAGCAGCCCGCTTGAATCTGTCTTCCTCTTTGTGTTCTTTGTGCCTTTGTGGTTTATCCCCAGAGCCAATCCGACTTTTAAAACCCAGTTATCGAGCGTTTCTCGCCAATCGCCGCTATTTATTGTGATAAGCCGCCTGTAGGTCCCGAATCGAAAACAAAGCTTGAAACTGTATTCCCTGAGATTGGTAAAATTCCGCCCCTCCTTGTTCTCTATCCACCAAAGCAATGATTAAATCTACTTGATAACCCGCATTGCGTAATCTTTCTACCGCTACCATAGCACTTTTCCCCGTTGTCACCACATCTTCGAGGACAACCACCGCAGCCCCGGGGTTTAAAGTCGGACCCTCGATATAAGCCATGGTTCCGTGACCTTTTGCCTCTTTACGGACGATTAAAGCTGGAATCGGGCGATTTTCGTAGGCAGATACCACACTAACGGCGCTGACAATCGGATCTGCTCCTAGGGTTAATCCTGCCACCGCTTGGGTATCTGAAGGCAGTAGAGACAGCAATAAACGCCCCACGGCTAAAGCTCCCTCCCCAGTGAGAGTAACTTGTTTGCCGTTGATATAGTAGCTGCTTTTTTGTCCTGAGGACAGGGTGAAATCTCCCTCTCGATAGGCAAGACGGACAAGAGCATCGAGGAGAAATTGATGCAGGGAAGCAGTATCGAGATTCGCTACCGAGGAATTAGCCATATTTTCAGAATTAGGAGCCTGATTGACTCCAAAATTTCGGTTACAATTAAGCCAAAAGTCATTATATATTGACTCGATCGCTAAGTAGTTGGTTATAATTAAATTAAAAATGGATTTTAGGTTCGATCCCCCCTTAATCCCCCCTTGATAAGGGGGGTGCCGATAGGCGGGGGGATCTACCCTTGATAAGGGGGGTGCCGATCCCCCCTTAATCCCCCCTTGATAAGGGGGGTGCCGATCCCCCCTTAATCCCCCCTTGATAAGGGGGGTGTCTAAAGGTTTTTAATATCCACCCACTTAGTATT